>JAWVYG010000258.1:0-5102 GCA_033722815.1 Halioglobus sp. | reverse complement strand
CTGGAGGACTTCCAGATCGACTTCCTGCGCTCGCAGATCGGCATCGTGCCGCAGCAGGGCGTGATCTTCGAGGGCACGATCCTCGAGAACATGACGCTCTACCGCGAGGGCGAGGCGGCGGAGCAGGCCATGCACCTGGCGGCCAGGCTCGGCCTGGGCGAGATCATATCAAAACTGCCCGATGGCCTGGACACCTATATCGGCGGCTCCGCGGCGGGCAGGCTGTCCGAGGGCGTCAAGCAGAAGATCATCATCGTGCGCTCGCTGGTCGGCAACCCCAGCATCATCCTGTTCGACGACGCCAACGCGAACTTCGACATCAAGAACGACAAGAAGCTGGTGGAACTGATCTCAGACCTGCGCGGTGAGCGCACCATGATCCTGGTCTCGCACCGGCCGTCCTTCCTGCGTATCTGCGACAGGCGCTACGACCTCGCGGGCGGGGTGCTGGTGCCGGCGGACGAAACCAGCGGCGCCCCGGCGCCGTCCAACGTGGTCAGCCTGGCGGGGGCATAGGCGAGCGATGAATACCATGGCCGGAAATATGGGCAGTGCGGCGGCGGCGAATGCGGCCGCGCCGTTCGACGATCCCGTTATCAGGGCCCTGCGCGAGGAGGACCACGAGGCCTTCGCCGAGATCTCCCCCAGCGCCGCGTGCCTGTTCCCGATACTGGAGGCCCTGGGCCGGGCCAACGTCAACCGCGAACTGCTGGAATCGATCCCGCACTTCGCCGGCAAGCTCGACCTGGTGGACCTGCGCAATATCCTGGTGAACCTCGGCTACGAAAGCGACCCGGCGGACATGCCGCTGGCGGATATACGCGCGGAGCTGTACCCGGCGCTGTACACCTCGACCCGGGGTGACCTGCTGGTGCTGACGGATCGCGACGGCGACACGATCAGCTACTTCGACGCCCACAAGAAGGAGCACTTCACGGTCTCCGCCGAGCAGCTGAAGCTCAAGGGCACCGCCTACCTGTTCACCGACAAGCACCCGACCCACGGTGTGCAGCAGCAGACCAGCACCGTGGAATGGTTCAGTTCGCTGGCCGCCCGCTTCCGCAAGATGGTGATACACCTGCTGCTGATGACCTTCGTTATCAACATGACCGCGCTGGCCATCCCGATCTTCATCATGATGATCTACGACAAGGTGATCGGCGCCAAGTCGCTGGACAGCCTGCCGATGATTCTCACCGGTGTAGGCATCCTTATCGTCGCGGACCTGATGCTGCGCTACCAGAAGGCCAAGGCCATGGGCGCGGTGGCGGGACGCCTCGACTACCTGATAGGCGTTGAGACCTTCAAGCAGCTGTTATTCCTGCCGCCGACCTTCACCGAGCGCTCCACGGTATCGGCGCAGCTGTCGCGGCTGAAGCAGTTCGACTCGCTGCGCGACTTCTTTACCGGCCCCAGTGCGGGATTCGTACTCGACCTGCCCTTCGTGATCATCTTCCTGGTCGCGGTGGCCGCACTGGCCGGTCCCGTCGCCCTGGTGCCGCTGGTGATGATCGGCGTCTACGCCCTCGTCGGCATCGTCCTGCGGCCGCCGCTGGATCGCAAGGTGATGCGCTCCGGCCGGGCCCGCACCGACAAGCAGACCATGCTCATGCAGACCTTCGATGGGCGCCGGGAGATCAAGGCGATCGGCGGCGAGGACGTGTGGCGCGAGCGCTTCCGCGAGGTGTCCGGCGAGGCGGTGCACGCCAACTACGAGATCTTCGTCGCCAACGCGCTGATGAACAATATCTCCCAGGCACTCATGACCCTGTGCGGTATCGCGGTGCTGGCCTTCGGCGCGCTGCAGGTGATGGAGGGCGCGATGAGCGTCGGCGCCCTGATCGCCACGATGACGCTGGCCTGGCGTGTGCTGACACCGCTGCAGGGCATCTTCCTGTCCTATTCGAAGATGCAGCAGATGCTGAAATCCATCACCCAGATCAACAACCTGATGAAGCTCAGGGTGGAGAAGGACGAGAGCCACGTCGACCTTTACGAGAACCCCGCCAAGCGCGAACTGCAGCTGGACCGCGTCAGCTTCCGCTACGACGCGAATTCCGACCCGGCGCTGCTGGGCGTGAGCTTCAGCGTGGCTCCCGGCGAAATGGTAGCCGTGGTCGGCCTGACCGGCTCCGGCACGTCGACCCTGCTGACACTGATCGCCGGCATGTACCGGCCCCAGGCGGGCGCGCTGCTGCTGGACGGCGTGGACCTGCGCCAGCTCAACGCCATGGAGCTGCGCCGCGCGATGGCCTACGTGCCGCAGGAGATCCGCATGTTCCACGGCACCATCGCCCAGAACATCCGCCTCAACAACTGCCTGGCCACCGATGCCAAGCTGGAAGAGGCCGCCGCCAAGGCGGGCATCCTGGACGACATCCTGAGCCTGCCCAAGGGCTTCGACACGCGCATCGGCGACAAGGCGATCAAGCGCTTCCCGCCCGGCTTCATGCGCTCGCTGTCCATCGCGCGCGCCTTCTCCTGCGACGCGAAAGTGCTGCTGCTGGACGAGCCCGGCGCATCGCTGGATTACGCGAGCGACGAGCGCTTCGTGGCGCAGCTGCGCAAACTGAAAGGCGAACACACCTGCGTCATGGTCAGCCACAGGCCCAGCCATATTCGCATTGCCGACAAGGCCGTGATGCTGGAGCAGGGCAGCGTAAAGCACGTGGGCAGCACCGACAAAGCCGTTGAATTACTGATGAGTACGCCGTCATGAGCAGTCAATCGAATAACAAGCACACGGTTACCGATGCCGGCCTGCCGCGCGCACGGGCGCGCTTCCTGGCCCAGGCGATCCAGCTGGAGGAGGAGGGCATCTCCGAGACGGTGAAATACTCCGTCTACACGGTGATGGGCCTGCTGGTGCTGGTCTTGATCTGGATGTCGCTGACGCAGGTGAGCGAGGTCACGGTCACCAGCGGCAAGGTCGTACCGGTCGGTTACATCCACAACATCCAGCACCTCGAGGGCGGCATCATCGGCAACATCCACGTGCAGGACGGCGACCGCGTGGAGGCGGGCGATCTCCTGGTCAGCTTTGCGCCGCCCGCCACCGAGGCGGATTTCGACCAGCTGGTCATCCGCAAGGCGTTCCTGGCGCTCGACCTGGCGCGGATTGCCGCCCTGCGCAACGGCGTCGACCTGCAGCTCAGCGAGGAGCTGATGGACTACCCGCAGCTGGCCGCCAAGGAGGCGGACGCGACCCGCACCCAGCGCGCCAGCTACGACAGTGAGCTGGAGGTCATCGATGCGCGCATCGAGCAGCGCGGCAGCGAGTTACAGCGCCAGCGCAACAAGGTGGTGGTGCTGGAGGAGGAAGTGTCACTGCTGCAGGAACAGGTAGATATCCGCAGTGAGCTGGCCGAGAAGAACGCGATCTCCAAGACCGACCTGCTCAGCGTGAAGAGCCAGCACGCGGCACTGCTGACGGACCTGCGCGAGGCCGAGGACAGTGTGCGGGTGGCGCGCACGGCGCTGGAGGAGGAACAGAAGCGGCGCAGCGAGGCCCTGGCCCGCCAGCGCAAGGAGCTGGAGGACGAGGCGGCCTCGGCCGAGGCCCAGCTCGCCGAGGTCACCAGCTCGCTCATCAAGGCCAAGGACAGGGTGGATCGCCTGCAGGTGTACGCACCGGTCAACGGCATCGTGCAGGGCCTGACCGTGACGACGATCAACGCCGTGGTCGCCGCGGGCGATGTCATCATGCAGATCGTGCCGGTGGACGACGAGATGATCGTGGAGTCGCGCCTGATGCCGGACGAGGTGGGCTACATCACGCTCGGGCAGGTGGCCGACGTGAAGGTCGACAGCTACGACGCCACGCGCTTCGGCAGCATCAAGGGCACGGTGCAGCAGATCTCGCCCTCCACCTACCTCGACGAGGAGGCCAACCCCTATTACAAGGTCAAGGTCTCGCTGGAGAAGTCCTTCATGGGCTCGCGCGAGGGGGAGATGGACATCATCCCCGGGATGACCGTGCAGGCGCACATCATCACCGGTTCCAAGAGCATCATGGAGTACCTGATGAAGCCCGTCACACGGGGCTTCTCGAACGCGTTTCAGCAGCGGTAGGGGGATACCGCAGTCCGTTGCGGGCAGGCGGCCAACCGCCGCTCCCGTAACATGCAAGGGAAAGGGGTCACCAGGACGGTGGCCCCTTTTCTTTTGTGGGGGTATCCGTTCACAGCCGCGCGCTCTGCCTATGGTCCGGGCAGTCCTTCGGTGCGTAATTACGAGTGTTTCCGGGGCGCGCAGGACACGCCGCGCGCCCGTAGTGATGAAGGAGAGTTATCATGGAAAGTGCCCGTCTACAGAGCTTCGAGCAGAAGTTTTTCCGCGCGCTGAATTCGGTGGTCGAACCCGGTGTGCGGCGCGGGGTTGGGTCCTCACGCCTGCTGCCGGCCAGCCTGGTGGTGCTGGAGAGCGTCGGCTTCAAGTCCGGCCTTACCCGGCGCACGCCGCTGTGGAGCCTGCGTTTCGGCCGCTACCGGATCATCAGCACGGCACGCGGTGAGCGTTCGTTCTGGATCAAGAACCTGCAGCGTGACCCCGAGGTACACGTCTACGTGGGCGGCAGGCGCCGCGCGGTCAATGCCACGGTGTTCGCAGGCGGCGAGGTGATGCACGCGCCCGGGCGCTGGTCGCGGGCCGTCGCAGCGCTCGCCAGCTCCCTGCAGAAGCTGTCCCGGCGCGGCTGGACGTTCGCCCTCCTGGGCCCCGCAAAACGCTGATCAACTGCGCTAATCCGCGCTGCGGGCGGTGCCGTATAAGCTGCAGCCAAATCAATTAGTGAAGGAGATATGAGATGATTGAGCGTAATCTCGGCAACGTGGAGCGCATACTGCGGCTGTTGCTCGGCATCGGCCTTGGCCTGTGGGTATTCATGCAACCGGACAGGAACGGTATGGACCTGTTCATCACTGCCATAGCGGTATTCCTGATACTCAACGGCGTGTTCGCGCGCTGTTACCTGTGGTTCGTACTCGACGTTAACACGGCCCGTTCGGACGACAAGTCGGGTACGACCGCCTGTTAGCCCCGGCGCGCCAAAGGCGCGCCTTCAAGCACTGAAAAAAAGGAAGACAGTCAAGATGCGAAGCGCG
>JAWVYG010000257.1:0-5103 GCA_033722815.1 Halioglobus sp. | reverse complement strand
TGTACGAGGGAACCCCGGCGCAGGCCGAGCTCCTCTTCCAGTTCCTCCACGGTCTCGCCGGTGCCGACGACGTCGGCGCCCATGAAGTTGAACTTCTCGTAGTCGCCGTAATGGTCGACCGTGAGGATGAAGTAGAAGCGGTCGCCGGTTTCGTCGAGCACCGCCTGCCCGAGGCGCGCGTGATAGACGTCCTCATTGATGAAGCGCTGGCCCTTGTCGTTGATGACAATGCCGCGGGTAATGCTGGCGGGCGGGTAGTAGGGGATGCTGATGAAGCCCTCGTGCATGTTGATGGCTGCGCCGCCTACCGACATGCCCATCATGATGCCGGTGCCGGTATCGCCGGGATTGCCGATCGCGTTGTTGCCCGACAGCAGCTTCGGCGCGTACTTCTGCAGCATCTCCTCGTTCATCACAAACCCACCAGCGCACAGGATGACGCCGCGATGCGCACGCACGTTCAACTCCTGCTGGTTCTGGCGCACCACCAGCCCGACGACCGCACCGTCGTCGTCGACGATGAGGGACATCGCCCGGGTCTCGTACTCCACGGTGATGGCATCGCGCTTCTCGACGTTTTCGGTGACGATCTTCATGAACAGCGGGCCGCCGTTATCGCCCTCGATGTACAGGTTGTGTCCGCGCGGCGCCGGTTTGGCCTGCTGCGCAAAGGGGTAGGCCTTCTCGCTGCCGGTGTAGAGCAGGCCGTCGTCGGTCAGGCACATGATGGCCCGCTCCTGGTGGAAGCTGTCCTTGAACGGGACGCCGAGGGTGTCGACCAGCCAGTTGAAGTGATCGACGCTGTTCTCGCAGTAGTTGCGAATCTTGGCCTCGTCCGCCTGCGGGCCGGCGGACATCATCATGTAGGTGACCATGTCCTCGGTGGCATCCTCGAAACCGCAGGCGCGCTGCACCCGGGTGCCGCCGCTGCCGCCCATGTAGATCTCGGCGCTGGACATCGCGGTGGAGCCGCCGCTGGCGCTGGCCAGTTCGAACAGCGTGACCTGGGCGCCCGCATCCGCGGCCTCGATCGCCGCGCAGCCGCCCGCGCCGCCGAAACCCACGACGACGACATCGGTCTCACGATCCCAGTTCTGCACGTCCCGGGCGAAGCGCGGGCGGCAGGGGTTGGCCTTGGCTGCATCTGACATAGCGGTACCTCTGGCTTCCCGCGTGGCGGCCGCGGGTTGAACAGACTGTTGGTTACTATTTGGACAGGGGATTAAAACGGTTTCCACGGGGACTGACAACGGCAGCCGCCGGCGCGCGGATTAACATGTTGTACGTGTCCGTGCTTTATGGCGCCGGTCGTCCCGGCCGGTCCGGGAAATTTCGGCCGCGCGGCGCTGGCATTGGCGCTGGCGTGGGGTACAATCGCCTCCCTTTTTCGCCGACGACCGATTCCCCCATGTGGTTCAAGAACATCCGCGCCTACCGCCTGACCAGCCCTTTCTCAATGGACCCGGAACAGCTGGGCGACAAGCTGTCGGTGCGGGCCTTTGTGCCGTGCGCCAGTTCGCAGTCTTTCTCGATGGGTTGGGTGCCGCCGCTGGGCGCGGAATCCGAGGCGCTGGTGCACGCCGCGGGCGGACGCCTGTTGCTGAAGGTGAAGCGCGAGGACAAGCTGCTGCCGGCGACCGTCGTGCGCCAGCAGCTGGAGGAAAAGATCGCCGACATTGAGGCGCAGCAGGCGCGCAAGGTCTACCGCAAGGAGCGCCTTGGCCTGAAAGACGAGATCGTGCAGGACTGCCTGCCGCGCGCCTTCAGCCGTAGCTCCTTCATACACGCCTACATCGACACGGCTGCCAACTGGATATTCATCGACACCGTCAGCGCCGCCCGCGCGGAGGAAGTGCTGAACCTGCTGCGCGAGTGCATCGGCACTTTCCCGGTGCTGTTGCCGCAGGTGAACAACGCGCCGCTGGCCAGCATGACGAACTGGCTGGCGGGACGCAGCGTGCCCGGGGATTTCGAGCTGGGCAGCGAATGCGAGCTGCGCGAACCGGGTGAGGAGGGTGGCATTGTGCGCTGTCGCGGCGTAGATTTGCTCAGTGAAGAGGTGGAAACCCATTTGCACGCCGGCAAGCAGGTTGCGCGCCTGGCGCTGCAGTGGGATGAGCGCGTCGCCCTGTTGCTGGGTGAGGATCTCTGCCTGCGGCGCCTGAAGTTCGCGGAAGAGCTGATGAAAGAGAACGAGGAAATCCCCGAAGCCGACCAGGCCGCCCGCCTGGACGCCGACTTCGCGCTCATGTCCGATGCCGTCACCAGCCTGCAGGAGCGCATCGTGGCTGTCTTCGGCGGCGAGGCGCAGTAGCGCGCGACCATGCCTGCAGGCCCCGAGACGGACGACTACCGCGCGCTCTTCCTGCAGCATACACCCATGATCGACCTGCGCGCACCGGCGGAATTCGCCCGGGGCGCGTTTCCCGGTTCCGCCAGCCTGCCCCTGATGACCGATGAGGAACGCGCCCAGGTCGGTATCTGCTACAAGGAACAGGGCCAGGCCGCCGCTATCGAGCTGGGCCATAAACTGGTTGGCGGCGCGACGCGCACGCGCAGGCTCGAGCGCTGGCTGGAATTTACCCGCGCCCACCCGCAGGGCTACCTGTACTGCTGGCGCGGTGGGCTGCGTTCGGAGACGGTGCAGTACTGGCTGGCGGATGCAGGCGTGGACTACCCGCGCATCAGCGGCGGCTACAAGGCGATGCGCCGCTTCCTCCTGGACGAGCTGCAGGGGTCGCTGCGGCGCGGCAACTTCATCCTGGTCAGCGGCAAGACCGGAACGGGCAAGACGCGGGTGATCGAGCGCCTCGCCCGCAGCGTCGATCTCGAGGGCCTGGCCAACCATCGCGGTTCGACCTTCGGCCAGATGCCGTCACCACAGCCGGCGCAGATCGATTTCGAGAACGCTCTCGCCATTGCGCTGCTGCGCCTGCTGCACGCGGGCGACGCACCCATTTTTCTCGAGGACGAGGGCCGCCTGGTGGGTCGCATCGCGCTGCCGGCGGAACTGCGCGACAGGATGAGCGCGGCGCCGCTCGTACTGGTGGAGGAGTCGCTGGCGTCGCGGGTCGAGGTGGTGCTGGAGGATTACGTGTACGACCTGGGCAGGCGCTACGCCCTGCTGCACGGTGAAGAGGGTGCGGTGCTGCACGCGCAGAAACTGCAGTCGGACCTGCAGCGCATCCGCAAGCGTCTGGGCGGTGAGCGCTTCGCGCTGGCCAGCGACATGCTGCGCGATGCCTTTGAACAGCAGTGGCAAAGCGGCGACGCCGGGGGGCATCGCGGCTGGATCGCCTACCTGCTGCAGAACTATTACGACCCCATGTATCAGTACCAGCTGGAGCAGCGCGGCGGTACGCAGCTGTTTTGCGGCTCGCGCGCAGAAGTCCTGGACTGGGCGCGCGGTGGTGGCGGCGATGTTGCCGCAGCCTGAACTGCGCTCGGACCTCGTCCTCGTCGGGGGCGGGCACAGCCATGCGCTGGTGCTGCGCATGCTCGCCATGGATCCGCTGCCGGGTGTGCGGGTCACTCTAATCTCACCGGACAGCCACACGCCCTACTCGGGCATGCTGCCCGGCCTCATCGCCGGTCACTACAGCTTCGAGGACACCCACATCGACCTGGCTCGTCTGTGCCAGTGGGCGGGGGTGCGTTTCATTCAGGCTCCCGTGACCGCGCTGGACCCGGCGGCGCGGTGGCTGTCACTGCCCGACCGCCCTGCCATCGCCTACGACATCGTCAGTCTGGATATCGGCTCGCAGCCGGAGCTGGACAGTGTGCCCGGGGCGCGCGAACACGCCACCCCGGTCAAGCCCGTGTCCGGCTTGTGGCGCCGCTGGCAGCAGCTCGAGGCGCGCTTCGCGGGCGGCGCTGGCGCTGCGCCTGTGCGTATCGGGGTGGTTGGCGGCGGCGCCGGCAGCGTCGAGATCGCGCTGGCGGTCGCGCATCGACTGGGCCAGCGCGCGCAGGTGGCGTTATGGTGCGGCTCGGCGCATATCCTCGAGGGCTACAACGGCCGTGCCCGCAGCGCGGTGATGCGGGCGCTGGCCAGGCGCGGGATCACGGTGCATCTCGGTGCGCGTGTGCAGGAGGTAGGCGAGGGCGAGTTGCAGACGGTCGACGCCCGCCGCGGTGAGTTCGACGAGCTGTTCTGGTGCACCGGCGCAAGCGCCGCGCCCTGGGTGGCGGACAGCGGCCTGGCGACGGATGCGCGGGGTTTCCTGTCTGTGGATGCCAGTCTGCAGTCGCCGGATGATCCCCGCGTGTTCGGCGCGGGCGACATTGTCACCCAGCTGCACGACCCGCGTCCCAAGGCCGGCGTCTACGCCGTGCGCCAGGCGCCGGTGCTGGGACACAACCTGCGCGCGGCACTGACGCAGCGGCCGCTGCGCCCCTACCGGCCGCAGGACCGGTTCCTGTCGCTGTTGTCGCTGGGTGACAGGCAGGCGGTGGCCGACCGGGGCCTGTTCAGCGCCAGCGGCGCCTGGGTATGGCGCTGGAAGGATCGCATCGACAGGGAATTCATGACGCGCTTCTCCCGGCTGCCGCCCATGCGCGCGCCGGCCCCGACCGCGCGGACGGCCGAGCATGGGCAGGAGCAGCCGCCCTGCGGTGGCTGCGGTGCCAAGGTTTCCGCCGACGCGCTTGCCAGCGCCCTGGCAGCGCTCGCCGTACAGTTTCCCGAGCACTGTACCGGCACCGGCGACGATGCCGCCGAGATTCCCGCCGGCGGGAGCGCACCGGTGCTGCAGAGCGTGGATGTGCTGCGCCCGCTGGTCGCCGATCCCTACCTGATGGGACGCATCGCCGCCAACCACGCGCTGAGCGACCTGTTTGCCAGCGGTGCCCGGCCCGTTTCCGCGCTGGCCGCCGTGACCCTGCCGCTGGCCGCGCCGGCGCTGTTGCAGCGCGAGCTGCAGCAGTTGCTGGCGGGCGCGCTGCGTGAATTCGCCGCCGTGGACTGTGTGCTCAACGGCGGCCACTCCATGCAGGGGCCGGAACTGCAGCTCGGCTTCACCGTCAACGGCGTCGCCGCGCGTGACGATGGCCGCCTCCTGCGCAAGACCGGTGCGCGTGTCGGCGACGCGTTGCTGCTGACCG
>JAWVYG010000256.1:0-5113 GCA_033722815.1 Halioglobus sp. | reverse complement strand
CGGCGCCGCCCTGATGTTCAATATTCACCTGCCACTCAATTTCAACTCCCCCTACAAGGCCATGAATATCCAGGATTTCTGGCGCAGGTGGCATATGACCTTGTCGAGGTGGCTCCGCGACTACCTGTATATCCCGCTGGGAGGGAATCGACGCGGCGTTGGCAGGACCTATGTCAACCTGTTTGCCACGTTCCTGTTGGGTGGCTTGTGGCATGGCGCTGGCTGGACCTTTGTGATCTGGGGGGCCATGCACGGTGCGGCCCTGGCGCTGCACAGGTATTGGTCCAGTAGCGGCCGACGCATGCACGCGGCACTGGCCTGGCCACTGACCTTCGTATTCGTCACGTTCGCGTGGGTGATGTTTCGAGCCGAGGACCTGGGGATAGCCACCAGGATAATGGCCGGGATGCTTGGCTTGAATGGTTTCGGTTTCAGTGATCATTATCGCGAGAATTTTAGCTATTATCTCGAGCTGCTTCGCCAGGGCAGTACGGTTCAGGTCTCGGAGTTGCTCGGACCTGTGGGAACGATGTTGTTCCTCTGCGTGTTCGGAATCATCGCCTTCGTCGGCAGGAACTCCATAGAAATTGCAATGGAAAAGGTGCGATTTGGTGTACTTGACGTGGCCAGGGTCAGCGTGAGCTTCTTCCTGGTAATCCTGCTTTCCATTGCTTCTACGTCCTCAGTGTTTCTCTACTTCAACTTCTGATCATGCGTCCCTCTACTTTTTTGCTGGCCAGTCTTGCAACCTTCGTCATGCTCATCGGAGGATACATGTTACTGGTCAGTGAGCGGGTGCTTGTTGCCCGTGAGGTGCCGTTTCCCTACGACCATTTCCTGCTTGAGGCGAGTGGCCCTGTCGAGGGTAAGGTTGTCATCGATGCCGGCTCCAACGCGGTTCATGGCATAGACGCAGCCGCAGTTTCACGTTATTTCAACGCACCGGTTGTTATCGCTGCGGATGTCGCCGGCTATCCACTGCGCAAGAAGATCTTCCGCTTAATGGACAACCTGCGAGCGGGCGATACCCTGCTGCTGCCCCTTGAGTGGGATTTCTATTCCTCCGGAGAGGTGCTGTCAGAGAATTTTGTAACACGGGTGGCGAATGAGCAACGACAGCTGGCGCACTATGTAGCGGAACTGCCTTTCCTGGAGAAGATGCGGTTTGTACTGCTGGAGTATCCTGTCAAGCACGTTTTCGAGGCGGTTTGGGCGAATCGCACGGCGGACCCCGGAAATCGGTCGGAACTGGACCGACTGCGTCGCTACGAGACCCGATTTGGCCGCAACGACAACTCCTCATACGGGGGCGCCTTGAGGGATGGCCCCGAGAAGATGGACTTTATCGCCGCGTGGGCGGGATCCTGCGACCGCTACCTCTTTATCCGCAAGGATGAACTGCGAATGGCGGTATCAGAGGGATTTCTTGAGGGACTGGCCCTGTTGGAGAGGCTGCGCGACAGGGGCGTGGCCATATACTTCACCTGGCCTGCCGTGGTAGATAGCGAGAAAAGCACCTGTTACAGCAATCCCAGGATAACCGGGGGTTTGCCTGCGTATGCGCGGCAGATCCGTAGTGCAGTTGAGGCCAGCGGCTTTCAGATGCTGGGTGATTACAGGGACAGCCACCTGCCAGCCGACTGTTTCCTCAACACCTATTACCACGTGCGCTGGAGCTGTTCACACAGGCGCACCGAGGCCTTGCTTGGGGCGCTCTCGGCCGGGCAGGTGGGACCCCTGGACCGCCCTGCTGGCCTGACGGATTTGCAGAGCTCGTTCCGCAGGTACCTGGAGGCAAAGCGCCGGGCTCTCTCCCCTTAGCAGGCGGCGTACCAGGCCAATAGCATATAAAAGCTATGGTTTATCTAGTGATACGCACCGGTCACTAATGGGGTAACGGGGCATATTCGTTGGCCGATTGTGTTTTGCTGCCGAACGAAATGTGTACAATATGACACGATCTTTCAACCACAAGGGGAATACCCATGGAACTGGCAATCGAATTCATTTTCCGCTGGGCGCACGTGCTGTTCGGGATCGTGTGGATCGGGATGCTGTACTACTTCAACTTCGTGCAGACGGAGTATTTCAAGGAGGCCGAAGCCGACGCCAAGTCCGATGCGATGAAGAAGCTGGCGCCGCGAGCCCTGTGGTGGTTCCGCTGGGGCGCGATGTTCACCTTTATCACCGGCCTGTACCTGTTGCACAAGATCGGCGCCCTGAGCACGTTCGACGGCATGCCCATTATCTGGGTAGGCGCCCTGGCCGGCATCTTCATGTTCCTCAACGTGTGGCTGGTCATCTGGCCCAACCAGCAGGTTGTCCTTGGCATGAAAGAGGGAGACGGGCCGTCCAGTGCGGCCAAGGCCGGCCTGGCGTCCAGGACCAACACGCTGTTTTCCGGCCCCATGCTGTTCGGCATGCTGGGTTCCAAGCACCTGTATATCGAGGACGCGGGCGGCGTGGGTTTCTGGGCGAGTTGCCTGGTGATTATCGCGCTGGAGGCCAACGCGCTGTTCGGCAAGACAGGCCCGATGACCAGTGTAAAGGGCGTCATCCACTGCAGCATAGGCCTGACGGTCGTGATCTGGGCCCTGCTGGCGTTCCTGTAGGCCGCATCGGTGCAGTGAAGAAAGCCGGGCTTGCCCCGGCTTTTTTTGTTCTGCGGGCTGTCCCTGAATGTATAATTGCGCCAACTCGGCGGTGTAACAGAGTGCTCCCATGGCCCAAGACGATATCGACCACATCCCCTCGATTGTGCCCTCGCGGGAGGGCGTCCCCGCTCGCGGCGGCAACAGGGCCGGCGGCAAGAGCCGTCGCAGCGACCGGGCAGGGGCGTCCCAGCCGCCGCCAAAACGCGGTGGCGCAGGCGTCCTGGCGCGCCTGTTCATCACCGTTTCCCTGGTGGTCGCCGCGGTGGCCTGCGCGTGGGCCTGGCAGCTGCAGGTGCAGCTGGACCAGGCGGACGTCGACCTGCGCGATTACGCCCGTCGCATCGGCGACCTGGAAGCGCGCCTGTCCGACACCGACGAGGGCATGGCCCTGAACGCCGAGGTGCAGGCGGCCAAGCTCAAGGAGCTGGATTCCGAGGTGCGCAAGCTCTGGGATAATGTCTGGAAGGCCGCGAAGCGGCGCCTGGACAAGCTCGAGGCCAGTTCCGCTGCGCAGGGCAAGAGCGTGGCGTCGCTCAAGAGCGGCCTGTCCAGCGTGCAGGGGGACGTTGCGACCTCGACGAAGGAGCTGGCCGAACTGAAGAGCGTCGCGGGCGACATGTCGCGGCTCATGAAGAGCGCACAGTCGAGCCAGGCGGAGGTGGAGCGCGTGGCGGACACCCTCAACCGGATCAATCTCGACCTCGCCAAACTGAACAAGCGCGTCGAGGGCAACGAGGAGTGGGTGGGGTCGATCAACGCCTTTCGCCGCCAGATCAACGCCAGCCTGACGCAGCTGCAGGATACCGTGCGAGCCATGCAGGCGCCCCCGCCGGCACCCTAGCAGCCCGTTCAAAAAGCCTCAGCCGGCACAATCCTGCGTTGGAAACTGGCGAAAAATGCTCATGTACTGTCGTGTACACTCCGCTTTTGAGCGGCCGGCGCTCCGGCCAGGTTCGCCCGGGCGGCGCACCGCTTGACTTGCACTCGACTGAGACTTCTTGAACAGGCTGCTAGCGGCCTGACAGGCAGCACTCCCGCCGGTAGCTGCGCTTGCCCGCTACTGATCTGCAGTGCCCGGCCTGCCGGGTGTATAATGCCGCGCCGGGCAGGCCGCTTTTTATACCTCCAGAAGGACCCAAGTCATGACCGTAATTCGCCAGGATGACCTGATAGACAGCGTTGCCGACGCGCTGCAGTTCATTTCCTACTACCACCCGCTGGATTTCGTGCAGGCCGTGCACGCGGCCTATGAACGGGAGCAGAGTCCCGCGGCCAAGGACGCCATGGCGCAGATCCTCATCAATTCGCGCATGTGCGCACAGGGCCACCGGCCCATCTGCCAGGACACGGGCATCGTTACCGTGTTCCTGAAAATCGGTATGGATGTGCAGTGGGATGCGCAGATGTCGGTCGCGGACATGGTCAACGAGGGCGTGCGCCGGGCCTACACCCACCCCGACAACGTGCTGCGCGCATCCATCCTGGAGGACCCCGCAGGCGCCCGCAGGAACACCCGCGACAACACGCCCGCCGTGATCCACATGGACGTGGTCGAGGGCGATACGGTGGATGTGCAGGTGGCCGCCAAGGGCGGCGGCTCGGAGAACAAGTCGAAACTGGTCATGCTCAACCCGTCCGACAGTATCGTCGACTGGGTGGTGAAGACGGTGCCCACCATGGGCGCGGGCTGGTGCCCGCCGGGCATGCTGGGCATCGGCATCGGCGGTACCGCGGAGAAGGCCGCCGTGCTGGCCAAGGAATCCCTCATGGACCCGATCGATATCCAGGAGTTGCGCGCGCGCGGACCAATGAACCGGATCGAGGAGTTGCGCCTGGAGATCATGGATGCGGTGAACAAGCTGGGCATCGGCGCCCAGGGGCTCGGCGGCCTGACCACAATCCTCGACGTCAAGATCAAGGATTACCCGACCCACGCGGCCTCCCTGCCGGTGGCGATGATTCCCAACTGCGCGGCGACGCGGCATGCGCACTTCGTGCTGGACGGGTCCGGCCCGGCGCTGCAGACGCCCCCCTCGGTGGACGACTGGCCCGATATCACCTGGGAGGTCGGCGAGGATGTGCGCCGCGTCAACCTCGACACGGTGACGCGCGAGGAAGCGGCCGAGTGGCAGCCCGGCGATACGCTGCTGTTGTCGGGCAAGATGCTGACCGGGCGCGATGCCGCCCACAAGAAGATGCAGGAGCTGATCGAAAGCGGCGAGGGCCTGCCGCCAGAGGTCGACCTGAAGGGCAAGTTCATCTACTACGTCGGCCCCGTGGACCCGGTGCGCGATGAGGTGGTCGGGCCGGCGGGCCCAACCACTGCCACGCGCATGGACAAGTTCACGGACTTCATCCTCGAACACACCGGCCTGCTGGGAATGATCGGCAAGGCCGAGCGTGGCCCCGCGGGAATCGAGGCTATCAAGAAGCACAGGGCGGTGTACCTGATGGCGGTG
>JAWVYG010000255.1:0-5122 GCA_033722815.1 Halioglobus sp. | reverse complement strand
GCACCGCCGAGCGAAAATAATCGGCGTGGTAGAAAGTGCGCAGGGTATCGCCGGAGAAACGACAGGGCGGTATCGGCAGGGTACTGCCGGCCTCATTGACTTCCTTGTCGCGGATATCGAGGTGAAAGGGCTCAAACAGGCGCGGCGCCAGTTCCGGCCTGCGCTCGAGCAGGGCATTGTACACCGCCACGGAACTGACGATCCGGCTCTGCCCACCACGCCGGGCGCTGTTCAGGCACAACAGGCCAACGACGTCGGCGGCGTCACAGTGGTAATCGATATTTGCCGCGGTCTTGTACAGGCGGGCCATCGGGTCGTCGATCTCGTCGGAGATATCCCGGACGTGCCCCAGCAAGTCGCCCTCCGGGTTCTGCTGACCCGGCCTGCCCAGGTGCAGGCCGAAGCACCAGAAGAACAGCTCCTGTTCGGCCTGGTCCCAGTCCTGCACGGGCACACCGCGAATGACACACAGCCCCCGCCCCCCGGACAGCTCCGCACGCCACCCGGCCAGTCGCGGCTGTAGCAGCGGCAGGGGGAAGTCCGCCGCGGTCAGTTCCAGGGTCGGCCGCTGCAGGGCGGCGGCGCCCGCCACTGCCCGACGCAGTTCCTGTACTTCAGCAGACGACAGGTGATGGGCGAGCGCGTCCAGTGGCGGCAGCTCGTCTCCGCGCCAGGCGGCGGGTGTGTCGACAGGACCGCCGGGCATTCCCTCACGGGGGCGGTCGAAATAATGCAGGGTCTGCTCGACAAAGGAGTAGTAGTGCTGTTCGCCAGGCATGGTACGGTGACAGTAGCCCCTTGTTCAACTCGTTGACACGAAAGACTACCGAATCGAGTCGACCGGGGCCATACATCGGCAAACCGAACCGCCCAGCCGCTCGAGCAGACAAAGACTTGACCTGAGACAGTACTGGGGCGCGGGCTTCAACCTATAGTCATTGCTTGTGCGACGCGCGCAGAGTGATACGGTACGACAGGATCGCCGCAGCGGTCACGGCAAGAAGACGCAGTGGCAAGTGCGCAAATTGCATCGACAACTCTCAACGCAGGCAGGGCAATGACCAGGAAGACCGTTTTCATCACCGGGGTCACCGGCTCCATGGGCGGCGCGGGACTGCGCGAACTGCTGCAGCGCCGCGACCGTTTCGACATCGTTGCCCTGGTGCGATCCTCACAGGCGAACCGGCGCAAGATGGCGGCACTGGAGAAGGAGTCCGGGCTGCGCATCGTCTGGGGCGACCTGACGTCCTACGAGGACGTGCTGCAGTGCGTCACGGGCGCGGACGTCGTGCTGCACCCGGCGGCGATGATCTCTCCCGCCGCCGACCACAACCCCGCCATGGCCAGGGCGATCAATGTCGGCGCGGCGGAGAATATCGTGCGCGCCATCAAGGCCCAGCCGGACCCCGACGCCGTCCGGCTGGTCAACATCGGTTCCGTGGCGATGACCGGCGACCGGCTCTACCCCATTCACGTGGGCCGCACCGGCGACCCGCTCAAGCCGAGCATCTACGACGCCTACGCCTGCAGCAAGATCGACGCCGAACGCGTCGTCGCCGAATCGGGGCTGCGCCACTGGGTCAGCTGTCGCCAGACCTTTATCGCCATTCCCGACACCATGGGGCTGATGGACCCGATCATGTTCCACCAGCCGCTGGATACCTGCATCGAGTTCTGCACCGATGCCGACTCGGGGCGCCTGCTGGCCAACGCCTGCGAGGACGACATAGCGCCGCAGTTCTGGCGCCGCTTCTATAACATCGGCGGCGGACCGGGCGCGCGCATCACCTTCCTCGGGTTGATGAAGCGGATCTACAGCGCGCTGGGCATGGGCTCCCCCGAGGACCTCACGCAGCGCAACTGGTTCGCCCTGCGCAACTTCCACTGCCACTGGTTCGAGGACTCGGCGCTGCTCAATGACTTCCTCGACTTCCAGCGCATGGACGTCGACGCCTGGGTACAGTCCGTGCTGGATGGCTCGCCCTGGTACGTCAGGCTGTCGGCACATCCGCTGATGAAGCCCCTGATGTCCTCGAAGCTGGCCAGGGGTGCGATCCGCAAACGCCTGATGCTGCCGCTGGCCAGCGGCACGCCCGACAGTACCCAGTACTGGTTCGAGAACAACATCGAGGGCAGGATTTCAGCCTTCTTCGGCGACCGCGCGACATGGGAGCGCATCCCGCAGCACTGGAACGATATCGCCCAGCCCACCTTCGACGAATACGACCGGCTCGATCACGGCTACGACGAGAGCCGCGACCCCGAGACGCTGGACGCGGCCGCCCTGCGCGATGCGGCGGGCTTTCGCGGCGGCGAGTTCCTGTCGGATGCGGTTAACCCCGGCGATTTCTGGCGCCCGCTGCCCTGGCGCTGCTGGCGCGGCCACCGCTTCGAGTTGTCGCCCAACACGGTGCTGCGCGGCGGCCACTGGTGCCCGGAATGCTCGCCGCAGAAAATCGGCTGGGACTACGACAACGAGGCGCGCAACAATCCCTTTTTCGCGCAGGTGTGGTACCCCAACCACGACCCACGGGAAGACAATTTCTATCCGCCGGACTGCTATCGCGACGTGGGCGAAGCCGGCAATAACTGAGCGGCGGGGCTATCCCCAAACCTCGAGATTAGCGGCGCGTTCTATGGGTCGATCGAGGCGCAGGTCCAGGACCTCGTGCATGCCGCAGTCGGCCAGCATCGCCTCGACGGCCGCCTGTTCTCCCGCCGGCAATTCCGCATACAGCGCCTGCACGCGCTGCAACAGGTAGAAGCGATAAGGTTGCGCCACGGCGCTCATGGCGCGGCCGCGCACCTCGAACTGCGCCATGCCCAGCATCCGCTCAGCCGGCGTGCCCGCCCCCGGCGCATTCTCCGCCAGCCAGGCGTTGATCGCCGCGGCCGCGGCGCGGGTCTCGGGCACGAAGTCTTCCGCCAGCACCCGCAGCACCGCCAGCAGGCCCGCCGGCACCTCGTCGTCCGCCAGGAACTCCGTGCCGGCCTCGAAGTATTCCGGTACGTCCTGGTCGGCGCGGTTCATGCGCTCCACCCAGCGGTAGACGCGAACCGCGCGCTGCTGCATCAGTCGCGCCGGGTGCGGATCGCGGCCGAGGTGGGCGTACATCGGTGCGAGCAGGCCGAAGTCGCCGATACAGGGGCGCCAGCCAAGCAGGTAGGGGTAGTGCTCGAAATGCGCGTTCAGCGCCTCGAGGTACTGCAGGTACAGCGTCTCCACCAGTTCGTGCGCGTCATCCGCAACGCCGAAGAAGCGTGCGGCGTGGCGCATCCTGTCCATCATGTGCTCGGTCTTGTCGTCGCGCTCGGGCACGTCGCGCTGGGAGTGGAAGAAGTGGTAGCGCACGAAGGACAGGTTGTCCTCCGGGAAGTTCCAGCGGTAGTGCATCGCCGGCCGCAGCAGCCCGTCGGTGCCGATGACGTCGAACAGCGCGCTGATAATCTGCTGGCGCGGTCCGGGCGGTCGACAGGGACGACCGGTGGCGGCCTCGAAGTGCTCGATGATCGCCGCGCCGTCTCGAATAACCTCCCCGTCGGGCGTGACCAGCGTGGGGATCGTCGGCAACTTGCCCTTGGGGAGCACATCCAACTTGAAGCTCTCGTGCCCGGTGGACAGTTCCCGGAAGGGGATACCGTGCTTGATCAGGTAGGACCGGGCGCGCCCCGAGTAGAGGGAGTGGGTAATGGCGTACAGCGTGTGGGTATCGGTCATGGGCTCCCCTTGTCAGGGTCAACTGCGAGTGAGGGTCGGTTGCCGGGTACTCTAACCCCTGGGTGGTATTGACACAATAAGTGCCAAATTTATATGCTGCCCTCCTGACCACCCACCCGGGAGCGACCCGCCATGAAGAAACTGATCATCGCACTGGCCATCCTCGCCGTGGTTGCGCTGCTCGGCTACAGCCAGCGCGCCACCATCGCCACGCGCATCATGGAGCGCGGACTGGAGGCACGACTTGGCGCGGACATCGTCGACGACTTCGAGGACGGCCTGCACCTGGCCCTGTGTGGCGCCGGCGGCCCGATGCCCGCCCCGAATGCCTCCGGACCCTGCGTGGCAGTGGTGGCGGGCAAGCGCCTGTTCATGGTGGACGCGGGCACCGACGGCCTGCGCAACCTCGGCCGCATGGGCTTCCAGGCGGGCACGATCCAGGCCGTGTTTCTCACCCACTTTCACTCGGACCATATCGACGGTCTCGGCGAAGTGGCAACGATTCGCTGGGCGGCCGGCGGCAACAAGGCCCCGCTGCCCGTGTACGGCCCCGACGGCGTGGACAGGGTGGTCAACGGCTTCAACGCGGCCTATTCCCACGACGTGGTCTACCGCAACGAACACCACGGCGACCTGGTGGCGGCGATCAGCGGCGCCGGGCTGCAGGCGCGCCCCTTCGCCCAGCCCGCCAATGGCGAACTGGTCAAGATTCTCGACGAAGACGGGCTGACCGTCGAGGCGCTGCGCGTGCAGCACGCACCGGTGGACCCGGCGGTGGGCTACCTATTCCGGTACAAGGGGCGTTCGCTGCTGATTACCGGCGACACTGCACAGTCGGACAACATCACCCGCTTCGCCGAGGGCGTGGACCTGCTGGTACACGAGGCGCTCGCGCCCAACCTCGTCAACATGATGAACGCGGCGGCGAAGAAGATCGGCAACCAGATCATGGCCAAGGTGACCTACGACATTCTCGATTACCACGCCAGCCCGGTGGAGGCGGCCGAAACCGCCCGCGACGCCGGCGTCGGCCACCTGCTGTACTACCACATCGTCCCGCCGCTGATCCTCCCCGGGCAGACGACCCTGTGGCTCAACGGCGCCGAGGACATCTTCGAAACTTACACCGTCGGTGAGGACGGCGTCGGCTTCTTCCTGCCGGCGAACTCGAAGGAGATCGTCAGGAGCGACCTGCGGTTGTAGGTGCCCGCCTGCGCTCCTACAGCCCGAGAAAATGCGGCCATAGCAATACCGACTGCGAATCGCCAGACGTGGTAGCGGTTTGCCCCCGGCGCTCGAACAACCCACTCGCTTCGGTGACAAACCGCTACCACGCCCGGCTTCTTCCTTTTCGACATCGATATCCAACAGCTAAAGATATCGATCAGTTTCAGCTCCGGCGGG
>JAWVYG010000254.1:0-5126 GCA_033722815.1 Halioglobus sp. | reverse complement strand
TGACCCTCGACGGCTACTTCATCGAGGTGGAGGATCGGATCTATCGTACCGGCGATATCCAGACCGCCCAGGGCAATACCATCTCGTTCTACACCAACGCGTTGGACGTCGAGCACCAGGGTATCGACCTGGTACTGACCTCCGATTACGACTGGCGTGACGATATCTCGACGACCTTCACGTTCGCCTACAATCACAACGAAATCGAGGTAACCGACCAGGCGCAGGTCAACGGTGTCAACCCGGTCAGCGACTCGCTGGTCGAGGACATCGAGAACAACTACCCCGAGGATCGCTTCGTGTTCACCGCAACCACGACGTTCGCGCAGAACTACTGGTTCATGTTCCGCACCAACTGGTGGGGCGAGCACTATGACGAGCGCGGCACCATCGATGGCGAGCCGGGCAATCGCAGTAAGGAAATCGGCGACCTGTTCTACATCGACCTGGAGCTGGGCTGGGACATCAACGAGAACTGGAACGTCACGCTTGGCGGCTCCAACGTGTTCGATGAGTTCCCGGACGAGATCAGGGACGATGGCGAGTTCGCCAACCGCGTCAGCGTTGGCCTGCCGTACCCGCGTCGCACGGTGACCAACTACGAGGGCGGTTCCTGGTACCTGCGCACGTCCTATAATTTCTGACGCGTAACCCCGGCGGCTGCTGGCTGCCGCGACAGGAAACCCGGCGCACCCCGCCGGGTTTTTTGTGCCCTCCGCGCGCCCGGTGGGTCGCGCCGCCATTAGCCGGGTGCGGCTCGTGCCCGAGCTCCCGGCGCACAGGGTATGTCCGCTGCCACGGTTCTAATACGGAATGAATGTGCTACATTTTTGCTGTCGGTAGTAAACGGGAGAAGGCGATGCGCTGGGACGATATCGATAAGCAGGTGTGCTCGGTGGCGCGTGCACTGTCGGTGGTGGGGGAGCGCTGGACGATGCTCATCGTGCGCGACGCCTTTCTGGGCACCCGCCGCTTCGACCAGTTCCAGCACAACCTGGGCGTCACCCGGCACCGCCTCTCGGAGCGCCTGGGCAAGCTGGTCGATCACGGTGTGCTGGTGAAGGTGCCCTACCAGGAGCGCCCCGTGCGCTACGAGTACCGGCTGACGCGCAAGGGCCTGGGGCTGTACCCGGTGCTGATGAGCCTGTCGCGCTGGGGCGATGAGTGGATGGATGCGGGGGAGGGCGCTCCCATCGTCTACATCCACCAGCGCTGCGGGCAACAGACCGAGGCCACGCTGACCTGCAGCGAGTGCGGCGATCCCCTGCGACCGGAGGAGGTGCGGCCGCAGTTGGGTCCCGCGCTGAAGGAAGTGGCGGCGCGGCTGGAACGCGAGGGCGAATCACTGGAGAGTATCCCGGCGCTGCTGCAACGCTCGATGTGACCCCGGCCCCGGGTCCCCGGGGCGCCAGCATAAAATTTGTGAATTAGTAACACTCTGAGATGCGCCATCCACAGGTGGGCCGCGCTAGACTCTAGCGGATAACAAAAACGTGGTATTTGGCAGCAAAAACAAGTACATAACCCGCAAGGAGAAGACCCGATGAAATTCCAGAAATCCCTACTGGCGGCGGCTACAGCCCTGGCCCTGCCCGCCACCAGCTTTGCGCTGGAAGAGGTGGTCGTCACGGCTACCAAGCGCAGCGCAACACTGCAGGAAGTCCCGATGTCCATCACAGCCATTTCGGGCGACCAGATCACCCGCGTCGGCGCGGCTGATTTCGCCGACCTGGCGACTACCATCCCGTCCCTGTCCCTGCGTTCAGCCGGACCCGGGCGGACCAAGCTGAATATCCGCGGCGTGTCCGCGGCGACCGGTTTCGCGCCCACGGTGAGCTTCTACCTGGACGAGATGCCGATCCAGACGCTGTCCTCCGGCTCCTCAACGTCGTTCCAGCAGACGGTCATCGACCCCAAGCTGTATGACCTTGAGCGTATTGAGGTGCTGCGCGGGCCGCAGGGAACCCTGTACGGTTCCAGCTCGATGGGCGGTACCGTGCGCCTTATCAGCGCCAAGCCCATGGTGGGTGAAAACGAGGGCAGCGTGAACCTCGATCTTTCCGACACCGAAGACGGCGACACCAATTACAAGGCCAACGGCATGTACAACCTGGGCATCAGCGACAACAGTGCGCTGCGGTTGGTCGCCTCGTTTACCGACAATGAAGGCTACATCGATCGCGTCAACCGCGTGACCGGTGAGACGTATGACCGGCGGGTGAACAACGAGGAAAGCATGACGTTCCGCGCCGCCTACCGCCTGGAGTACGGCGATGGCTATTTGCAGCCCTCGGTTTTCTACCAGCAGACCGAGATGGACGGCAAGCCCAACTACGACGGGCCGGAGAATGAGTTCGAACAGGTCCGCCGATTCGACGCCCCCGAGCCCTTCGAGGACGAGTTCGTCATGGCCAACCTGACTCTCGGCCACAGCTTCGAGGGCTTCGACCTGCTGGCCAGCGCATCCTACATCGATCGCGAGTTCGATAACGTGGAGGACATTACCGACGCCCACGACGCGATCTTCGAAGGCGACTTCGGGCCGGTCGGCCAGGCCGTGTTCGCCGACGAGAACGCCACGCTGGAAGACACCACCCTGGAGGTGCGCGTCAGCTCCAACAGCGGCGAGCGCTTCCACTGGCTGGCGGGCCTGTACTACAAGGATTCCGAGGCGGACGCCGGCTACCGCATGCAGCGCGGCTTCCCGGAAGAGGTCAATCCCTTCGGCCTGGCCAACACCCAGGACCTGCGCGAGTACGACGAAATCGCCGGGTTCACCGAGTTGACCTACGACATCACCGACACCTTCGCCGTGACGGTGGGCGGCCGCTACCTCGACTACGACATCAGCCAGTTCAAGGAGGACTGGGGCTGGGCATTCACGGAAGAGGACCGCGATACCGCCAACATCATCGACCAGGACTTCAACGATGATGAAATGCATGGCAAGGTGACGGCCACCTGGCAGTTCCGCGAGGCGAGCCAGTTGTACGGCACCGTGTCCAACGGTACCCGTCCCGGTGGCTTCAACCGCACGGTGCCGCGCAGCGAAGACCCGATGCAGTCGGTAGCCTTCGCCTGTAACCGCGACCTCAATGAGCTCGGCGTCAGCGGCTCGGTGGACTCTTTTGCCGGTGACGAGGTGACCAACTACGAGTTCGGCTGGAAGACCGAGCTGACGGAGATGGTGCGTTTCAACGGCGCGATCTACCTGATCGAGTGGGAAGACATCCAGCAGAAGATCACCCTCAGTGGCGAGTGCGGTGTCGACCTCACAACCAACATCGGCGATGCCGAGTCCCAGGGCGCAGAATTCGAGCTGCTCGCGGCGCTGTCGGAAAACCTGACCCTCAGCATCAGTGCCAGCTACACCGACGCCGAGTTGCAGGATGACGTGCCCACCGCAGGTGTTTCCGAGGGCGACAAGCTGCCCGACGTGCCGGAGTGGACCGCCAACGTCAACGTCGACTACGTGATGCCCGTGGACGGCGGCGAGTTCTTTGCCGTGGCGAACTGGAACTACGTCGACGAGACCCAGGAGTTTGTCGGCACGGCAGGGGATGACGTCAGCGGCTTCGGCGTGATCAGCGGTAACATCAAGCCGGACTACGATATCGTGGATGTGCGCCTCGGCTATGCGAGCGAGGAGAACTGGGAGCTGCTGCTGTACGTGGACAACCTGACCGACGAGGAGGCGATCTACAGCTACAGTGATGCGCTGGCATTCAACCTGCCCATCTACGACCGCACGGTGCGCAACAAGCCAAGGACAATCGGTACGTCCTTCACCTACCGTTTCTAGTCGTTAACGAAACGCCACACAAAAAAACCCGTCGTAAGACGGGTTTTTTTTGCGCTACCGAAAGTCGGCGTTCGTCAGGCAGTCGCGACGGCGAGCGCCTGGTCGATGTCCGCCAGGATGTCGTCGATATGCTCGATGCCGATGGACAGGCGCACCATCTCCTCGCTGACGCCCGCAGTCGCCAGCTCCTGCGGATTCAGCTGACGGTGGGTGGTGCTCGCGGGATGGCAGGCCAGGGACTTCGCGTCGCCGATGTTCACCAGGCGCAGTATCATCTGCAGCGCGTCGATGAAACGGGTGCCCGCTTCGATACCGCCCTTGATGCCGAAACTGAGGATTCCCGCCGCCCTGCCGCCGCAGTACTTCTCGCAGTTGGCCCGGTAGGGGCTGTCCGGCAGGCCGGCATAGTTCACCCACTCCACGCCGGCGTGGGCGTCAAGGTGCCGGGCCACCGCGAGCGCGTTCTCGCAGTGGCGCTCCATGCGCAGGCTGAGGGTTTCCAGTCCCTGCATGATCAGGAATGCGCTGTGCGCTGACAGTGCGGCGCCGGTGTTGCGCAGCGGCACCACGCGGCAGCGACCGATGTAGGCCGCTTCCCCCATGGCCTCGGTATACACCACGCCGTGATAGGACGGGTCGGGCGTCGTCATGATGCTGAAGCGGTCGCTATGCGCCGCCCAGTCGAACTTGCCGGAGTCGACGATGGCGCCGCCGACCGTGGTGCCGTGGCCGCCGATGTACTTGGTCAGGGAATGCACGGCGATGTCGGCGCCGTAATCGAACACCGGGCACAGGATGGGTGTGGCCACCGTGTTGTCGACGATCAGCGGAACGCCGGCCGCGTGGGCGATTTCGGCCCAGCGTGCTATATCCACGATATTTCCCGCCGGGTTGCCGATCGACTCGCAAAACAGCGCGCGCGTGTTGGCGTCGATCCTCGAGGCTGCGCCGTCGAAGTCCTCGGCGTCGACGAACCTCGTTTCGATGCCCTGGCGTGGGAACGTGTGCGCGAACAGGTTGTAGGTGCCGCCGTAGAGCTGCGAGGTGCTGACGATATTGCTGCCGACCTCGGCTATCGCCTCGATGGCGTAGCGTATCGCGGCCATGCCCGAGGCCAGGCTCAAGGCGCCCACGCCGCCCTCGAGACCCGCCAACCGCGCCTCCAGCACCGCGTTGGTCGGGTTCATGATGCGACTGTAGATGTTGCCCGGTACGGCGAGGTTGAACAGGTCCGCGCCGTGCTGGGTATCGTCGAAGGTGTAGGACGTCGTCTGGTAGATGGGCGTGGTCGCGGCGTTGGTCGCCGGGTCGCCGTCGTAACCGG
>JAWVYG010000253.1:0-5127 GCA_033722815.1 Halioglobus sp. | reverse complement strand
GTCGTTTTCCAGCGCGAGCTCATATATATCGCGCAGCGAATTGGCTTGTAAAGCGTAAGAAGTGAGAGAAAGTGCCAGCGTGGTGAGCGCGACAACGGTTGTTTTCATGCAATAATCCCCTGAGGTCGTGCGGATCTTGTTGTTGCCACGCAGTGTAGCAGCCTCGGACCCGTGGTGCATGTAGATAAAGCCCGAACTTCACGGCCAAAAGTAAAGGTGATACTGCACCGAGTTTGTGCCATCTTTAGGTAACGATCGAGTCGTACTCTGGCAAACAGCAGGGCGTGGCAGAGGGAAATTCTACGCAACGGGTGTGGCATTGCAAAGACTGAAAAAACAGGCGTTCAAAGTCAACCTGAGTGAGCTCCACGGGCTCTGTGAGGCCAATTACGCTCGCCTGATGCGCCTTTTCCCGGATTATGAAACCAGCAACACCCGCGAGCTGGTCGTGGGCGCCGCCAGCGTGCGCCTGGAGGTGGTGGAGCGCTGCCGCTATACCACGATTTTCCAATTGCACCAGCAGCACGCGGAATCCCGCTGGCTGGAACACCTGCGCATCGAGGTGCGCGCCTACCACGACGCCAGCATGCTTGAGGTGGGCATGTTCCAGTCCCACCGCAGTGTAGCGGCCCGCTACCAGTACCCCAACGACAAGATGTACCAGCAGGACGAGAAGTACCAGCAGAACCGCTTCCTGGCGGACTGGCTGGAGCACTGCCTGCAGAACGGCCGCGCCGCGGTCGATTTGGGGGCGCCCGCAGCGGGTGTCTGAACCACGCACTGGGTACCCGGATGCCGCCGCAGCAACACACTGTCGAGCAGGTACAGGTCGCTTCCGACACGGTCAGCGTGTTGCAGATCACCGATACCCACCTGTGCGCCGACCGCGGCGGCACCCTGCTGGGGATGGATACCGACCACTCGCTGCAGGCGGTCATCGACCTGGCGCGCCGGGAGCGCCCCGATGCGGATCTGGTACTCGCAACCGGTGATCTCGCCGACGGCGGGTCCCCCGCCGCCTACGGTCGCCTGAACGATTACTTCGCCCAGTTCTCCTGCCCCAGCTTCTGGCTGCCGGGCAACCACGACGACCGCGACGCCATGGCCAGCGAGTGCGGCGGCCGCTCACAGATGGGGCAGGAAATACGCGCCGGGAGCTGGCAGGTCGTCATGCTCGACTCCCAGATTCCGGGGGAGGTCGGCGGTGAACTGGGCGCCGATGAACTGGCGCGCCTCGACGCGGCCCTGGCAGAGGCTGCCGGCGACGGCCTGCACAGCCTAGTGGTGCTGCATCACCACCCCGTGTTGATCGACTGCGCCTGGCTCGACGAACAGATCGTCGCCGATCGCGAGGCCTTTTTTGCCACCCTGGACCGCTACCGCGGCGTGAGGGCCGTTCTCTGGGGGCACGTCCACCAGGAGATCGATGCCAGGCACCGGGATGTGCGCCTGCTCGCCACCCCCTCTACCTGCGTCCAGTTCGCCCCCGGCAGTGGAGACTTTGCGGCGGAAGACCAGCCGCCGGGCTACCGCTGGCTCGACCTGCATGCCGACGGCACCCTCAGCACGGGCACCTCGCGGGTGCGCGACGTACAGTTCACGGTCGATCTCGATGGTGGCGGGTACTTGTAGCTCGCCATCCGGCGCTGTCGATGTACAATGAGTCCCAGCTGGGGACCGTTCAAAGAAAGCTATAAACAATGAGCCAATATACCGCCGAAGACATCGAAGTCCTTACGGGGCTGGAGCCGGTGCGCAAGCGCCCCGGTATGTACACCGACACCACGCGGCCCAATCACCTGGCCCAGGAGGTGATCGACAACAGCGTCGACGAGGCCCTGGCCGGGCATGCCAGCGAAATCAGCGTGACGCTGCACAAGGACGGTTCCGTCACCGTGGTGGATAACGGCCGCGGTATGCCCGTCGACCTGCACCCCGAGCAGGGCCTCCCCGGCGTCGAGGTGATCCTCAGTACGCTGCACGCGGGCGGCAAGTTTTCGGACAAGAACTACCAGTTTTCCGGCGGCCTGCACGGCGTCGGCGTCTCCGTGGTCAACGCCCTGTCGAAGACGCTGGAGGTGGTGATCCGCCGCGATGCCAGTGTCTATCGCATGACCTTCAAGAATGGCGACAAGGACACCGACCTCGAGGTGGTGGACAGCTGCGGCAAGCGCAATACCGGCACGGCCTTGACCTTCATGCCGGATGCGAAGTACTTCGACTCGGTGAACTTCTCCGTCCCGCGCCTGAAACACCTGCTGCGCGCCAAGGCCGTTCTGTGTCCCGGCCTGCGAGTGAAGTTCAGGCACGAGAAGAAAAAGGACGAGACCGAGGAGTGGTATTACGAGGACGGCCTCGCCGATTACCTCGCCGACGCCACCATCGATTACCCGGTGGTGCCCGAGGAGCCCTTCGTGGGCAGTTTCTCAGGCAACGACGAGGGCGTCGACTGGGCCGTGCAATGGCTGCCCGAGGGCGGCGAGGTCGTGGCGGAATCCTACGTCAATCTCATTCCCACCGCGCAGGGCGGTACCCACGTCAACGGTATGCGTACCGGCCTGCTGGAGGCCATGCGCGAATTCTGCGAGCTGCGCAGCCTGCTGCCGCGCGGGATCAAGCTCACCGCCGACGATATCTGGGATCGCTGCTGCTACGTGCTGTCCTCCAAGCTGACCGACCCGCAGTTCTCCGGCCAGACCAAGGAGCGCCTGTCCTCGCGCGAGGCCGCCGCCTTCGTCTCCGGCGTGTCCAAGGACGCCTTCAGCCTGTGGCTGAACCAGCATACCCAGGAGGCGGAAAAACTCGCGGAGATGTGCATCAGCAATGCGCAGGGCCGCATGCGCCTGGCGAAGAAAGTCACGCGCAAGAAGGTCGCCACCGGCCCGGCGCTGCCGGGCAAGCTCGCCGACTGCTCGGGTGAGGATCCGACCCAGGGCGAGCTGTTCCTGGTGGAGGGTGATTCCGCGGGTGGCTCGGCCAAGCAGGCGCGCAACCGCGAGTACCAGGCGATACTGCCCCTGCGCGGCAAGATCCTCAACACCTGGGAGGTCGATTCGCAGGAAATCCTGGCCTCCCAGGAGGTGCACAACATTTCCGTCGCCCTGGGTATCGACCCGGCCAGCGACGACCTGTCGGGCCTGCGCTACCACAAGGTCTGCATCCTCGCCGACGCGGATTCCGACGGCCTGCACATCGCCACGCTGATCTGTGCGCTGTTCGTGCGCCACTTCCGCCCGCTGGTTGCGGCGGGCCACGTGTATGTCGCCATGCCGCCGCTGTACCGTATCGACGTGGGCAAGGAAGTCTTCTACGCGCTGGACGAGGGCGAGAAGCAGGGCATCCTCGACCGCATCGAGGCAGAGAAGAAAAAGGGCAAGGTCAACGTGCAGCGCTTCAAGGGCCTTGGCGAGATGAATCCGCTGCAACTGCGCGAAACCACCATGGACCCGGATACGCGGCGCCTGGTGCGGCTGGCGCTGGATGCCGGCGATGGCACCAACAAGATGCTGGACATGCTGCTGGCCAAGAAGCGCGCGCCGGATCGCAAGGCCTGGCTGGAGAAGAAGGGCGACCTGGCGGAGGTTGTGTCCTGACGGGGGCTCTTCTAACATCCCCTGAGCCCGCCTGTTAGCGGCGTGGCGGGAGTAGCGAGATGAAAATACTGCATACACTGACAATGGCGTTGCTTGCGCTGGTGCTCGCGGCCGGCGCCGGCCCGGCGCTGGCGCAGTGGGAGCTGGATAACGAGCGCTCATCCATCAGCTTCCTCTCGGTAAAGAACTCCTCTATCGCGGAAGCCCACACGTTCTCCTCCGTGGTCGGCTTCATCGGCACGGACGGCAAGGTGCAGGTGGGTATCGACCTCGACAGCGTGCAGACGCTGATCGACATTCGCGATGAGCGCATGCGCCAGCTGTTGTTTGAAACCGCCAAGTTTCCCGCGGCCAATATCACGGCGCAGATCGACGAGGGCGTGCTGAGTGCTGTCATCGAGGGCGGCACGGTGACCGGCGACGTGCCCGTTACCCTGTCGCTGCACGGTTTCGAAAATGAGCTCAAGGCACCGGTGGTCGTCATCGGCGAGGCCGGCGGCCCGATACGCGTGCTGAGCACCAGGCCGATCGTCATCAATGCCGCGGACTTCGCCCTGGAGGGCGGCGTCGCAGCGCTGCAGGAAATCGCCGGCCTTGCGGCGATCAGCCGCGCCGTGCCCGTCAGCCTGCACCTGGTCTTCACCGCCGTTGAGTAACGTCCCCGATCATCCCGGCCCGGCGCAACACGTCGAGCTGGCCGCGGGCGACGTCAACCTGCACCTTGCCTGCATGGGCGATGGCCCCCTGGTCGTGATGTGCCACGGGTTCCCGGGGCTGTGGTACAGCTGGCGCCACCAGTTGCCTTTCCTGGCAGATGCCGGCTACCGCGCGGTCGCCCTGGACATGCGCGGCTACGGCGCCAGCTCGCGCCCCGCCGCAAGCGATCGCTATGGCTTCGACAGCACCGCCGCGGACGTGCTGGCGGTGCTCGATCACTTCGGCGAGGAACGCGCGATACTGGTCGGACACGACTTCGGCGCGAACCTCGCCTGGCACATGGCGGTACACCACGAGCACCGGTTGCGCGGTGTGGCCTCGCTGTGCGTGCCCTACGACATGGCGCTGGCCGGCGGTTGCGATGTGCTGCCGTCGCAGCTGTACGCCGACATTGCCAGCAACCACTTCTTCCACATGCACTACTACCAGCAGCCCGGCGTGCCCGAGGCGGGCTGGCGCGGCCGCGAGCGCGAATTCCTGCTCAAGCTGTTCTGGGCGCTGTCCGCCGAAGGGGAACTGCTCGCCTGGGAGAACTTTCCCAGTGAGGGCACCAACTACATCGACGTGTTGTCCGAGCCGCCGCGGGAGCTGCCCTGGGACTGGCTGTCGGTAGAGGACTTCGATTACTACCTCGAACAGTACATGCGCTGTGGCTCACCGCTGGCCTTCATCGGCGGCGCCAACTCCTACCGCGTGATGGACAGGAACTGGTCGCTGTTCCGCGACAGCGCCCACGCCGAGGTCACGGTGCCAGCGGCGTTTATCGGCGGCCAGGAGGACCCTGTGGTGAAACTGGGCAGCGAGGCCGAATTTGCGC
>JAWVYG010000252.1:0-5130 GCA_033722815.1 Halioglobus sp. | reverse complement strand
GCTCGCAGATCCTGGTGGACCCCGGCGAAGAGAAGCTGAAAAACGAGTTCAACGGCGTGCGCCGCAGCTATATCCCCCTGCAGGCCATTATCCGCATCGACGAGGTCGACAAGGAGGGCAGCGGCAAGGTCTCCGACGTCACGCCGGCAGAGGGCGGCAACGTCGCCAGCTTCCCCTTCGCCGGCATCCCCCCGGGCCAGCAGGGCGGGGAAGAATAGCCCCACCGTGAACGATCCCCGCGCCCGTGCACGGCAAACCCTGCACCGCCTGGCGCTGGGCCTGTGGCTTCCCCTCCATGGCCTGTACGCCGCCGCCAACCCGGTGCCCGCGGATGAGCTGTCACTGCTCAATGGCGCCGAGCAGTTCCGCCGCCTGTGCACGGAGTGCCACGGCTGGGATCCCGCCCTGCAAACTGCCGACTTCGACGCCGAGTATCCGCCCGAGTACGGCGAACCGCTGGCCACCCCGGTTATCCCTCAGCCGGAGGAACCGGAGGAAGAGGAGGAATTCGTCGTCGAGCCCGAGGTCATCGACGACTGGCCGGAGTGGGCGGGCCCCTCACCCGAGGTAAAGCCCGACGAGGATGAGCGTCTGCGCTCCGACATCCTGGAGGACCTGACGTCCGCGATAGACGACGTCTACGGCGCACAGACCGAGCCCCCGGGCTGGGATGCCTCCGACTATGAAACCGCGGAGGAGGCGGCCCTGGCTGCGGCCGAGGACGAGGCGGCCGGTGCGTTCGACCGGGAGCCCGGCGCGACCGACCTCACCGATCCCCTGTATCTCGTGTACGGCACTTCGGAGACCGACCTGTACGACAACATCGCCTACGGCACCGGGCCCACCATGCCGGGGTTCATCGAGGAGCTGGGCAGTGAGGAGGCGGTCTGGGACGTGGTGAACTACATCCGCAGCCTCTGGGGAGAGGAATACCTGGAGTGATGCGATACCAGCGGCAAGTGCGCCGCCGGGACGGTGCGCTCAGGCGGCGGCCAGCCGCTGGCGTACGCTGGCCAGCTTGACGCAGACCGCGAAGGCCTCGGCCGCGGCCACCACGTCATCCAGCGCGGGGAAGGTGGGTGCAAGGCGGATATTCCTGTCCGCGGGGTCCTCGCCATAGGGGAAGGTGGCGCCGGCGGGAGTGAGTTTTACGCCGACGTCGGCGGCCAGGCGGACCACTTCGCGGGCCAGCCCGGGCAGCGTATCGAAGGAGATGAAGTAGCCGCCCCGCGGCGCCAGCCAGCTGCCCATGCCGCTGCCCGCCAGTTCGCGCTCCAGAACCTCCAGCACCGCCTCGAAGCGCGGCCGGATGATCGCCGCGTGCCTGGCCATCTGGGCTTTCAGGTTGCCCATGTCGCCGAAGAAGCGCACGTGGCGCAGCTGGTTGATCTTGTCCGGTCCGATCGTGCGGTAGCCCAGGTGCGCCATCAGCGCACTGATGTTGTCCTCGCTGCTGGCCATGAAACTGACGCCGGCCCCGGCGAAAGTGATCTTGGAGGTGGAACCGAACTGGAACACGTTATCCAGTGTGCCCGCAGCCACGCAGGCCTCGCGTATCGACGCCAGTTCGGGAGCGTCGTCGTACAGGGTGTGCAGGGCGTAGGCGTTGTCCCACATGACGATGAACTGCGGATGCGCATTGCGGCCCAGCGCGGCGATGCGTGCCACGGTCTGCTCGCTGTAGACAACGCCGGTTGGATTGGAGAAACGCGGCACGCACCACATGCCGCGGATGCTGTCGTCCTCAGCCACCAACTGTTCCACGCGATCCATGTCCGGCCCGGTGTCGAGCATGGGGACGGTGACCATCTCGATGCCCAGATGTTCACAGATGGCGAAATGGCGGTCGTAACCCGGGGCGGGGCAGATGAATTTCACCACGTCGCTGTTGCCCCAGGCGGTTGCCGGGCCGCGCAGGCCCTCCGTCAGGGCGAGGTCGATCGTGGCGTACATCAGCGTCAGGCTGGCGTTGCCCCCCACCAGCACCTCCTGTGCCGGGGCGCCCAGCACCTGCCCGAACAGCGCGCGCGCTTCGGGCAGGCCCTGCAGCCCACCGTAATTGCGCGTATCGGTACCGTCCGCCGCCGTGTAGTCACCGCACAGCACACCGTCGAGGGGGTCGGACAGCGCCAGCTGCTCAGCCCCGGGTTTGCCGCGGGTGAGGTCGAGGGCGAGATTGCGCTGTGCCAGGCCCGCGTAGGCTTCTTCCAGGGAGCGCAGCAGCTCGCGCAGTTCGTTGTTCGACAGCTGTTCGATGTGCAAAATCCAGTCCTCGTGTATCACGCTGCGGCTGCTGATAAACTGCTGGCCTGTTCGCCCGTGCGCCTGCAGTTGGCGCGAGTGCGCCGTCCAGCGCGGATTATAGCGGCAAGCGACGGCGCACAATACGGGCCCGGCCCGCGCGGTTGAAAAATTACCGCGTACCCCCATATACAGAGGGATGTGTGAGGCGACTTCGGGCATGATATGGCTATGAAAGACGAGGACGACGCGGTTCTGGTTGACGGCGAGGACCTGGTGGTCGATGAACAGGACTACCAGGCGCCCGCGGTGGCGGACGACGTCCTTCCCGATACCCTGCACATCATGCCCGTCCCCAAGCGGCCCTTCTTCCCCGGCCAGGTGCAGCCGGTGGCGATCAACCCGCAGGAATGGGGCGAGACGCTGGAGGCTGTCGGCAGCGCCGGTCACGGGCTGATCGGGCTGTCCTACGTGGAGCGTACCGACGACGGCGACGTCGACCCGCGGCAGTTCCCCGAAATCGGCTGTATCGTGCGCCTGCACCGCCCGCCCATGGCCCCCGAGCAACCGGGCCAGTTTCTCGCCCAGGGCATCAAGCGCTTTCGCATCGTGCGCTGGCTCAGCGAGGAACCGCCCTACCTCGTACAGGTGGAATACCCGCGCAGCCAGGGCGACAAGGACTCGGACGAGATCAAGGCCTACGCCATGGCCCTGATCCGTGAGATCAAGGAGCTGCTGCCGCTGAACCCGCTGTACAGCGAGGAGCTGAAGCAGTACCTGGCCAATTTCAGCCCCACGCAGCCGAGCCTGCTGGCGGACTTTTCCGCCGCGTTGACCACCGCCAGCGGCGAGCAGCTGCAGGAGATCCTCGATACGCTGCCGCTGCGCTCGCGCATGGACAAGGTGCTCACACTCCTGCGCAAGGAGCGCGAGGTCGCCGAGCTGCAGGGCCAGATCACCAGCCAGGTCAACGAGAAGCTCTCCGACCAGCAGCGCGAGTTCTTCCTGCGCGAGCAGCTGAAGATCATCCAGAAAGAGCTGGGCATCTCCAAGGACGACCGCACGTCCGATGTGGAGATGTTCCAGCAGCGCATCGAGGAGCTGGACATGCCCGAGGCGGTGGCCCGGCGCATCGACGACGAGATGCGCAAGCTCTCGGTGCTGGAGACCGGCTCCCCCGAGTACGGCGTCACGCGCAATTATCTCGACTGGGCGACGTCGGTGCCCTGGGGCGTGATGTCCGAGGACAACTTCGAGCTGCAGCACGCCCGCGGCGTACTCGAGGAGCACCACGAGGGCCTGGAGGACGTCAAGGCGCGCATCCTGGAATTCCTCGCCGTGGGCTCGTTCCGCGGCGAGATCGCCGGTTCTATCCTGCTGCTGGTGGGCCCCCCCGGCGTGGGCAAGACCAGTATCGGTCGCTCGGTGGCCGACGCCCTCGGGCGCAAGTTCTACCGCTTCAGCCTCGGCGGCATGCGTGACGAGGCCGAGATCAAGGGCCACCGGCGCACCTATATCGGCGCCATGCCGGGCAAGTTCGTGCAGGCGCTGAAAGAGGTGCAGGTTGCCAACCCGGTCATCATGCTGGACGAGATCGACAAGATCGGCGCCTCCTTCCAGGGCGACCCGGCGTCGGCGCTGCTGGAGGTGCTGGACCCGGAGCAGAACAGCGAGTTCCTCGACCACTACCTGGACCTGCGAGTGGACCTGTCGAAGGTGCTGTTCATCTGCACCGCGAACCAGCTCGATACGATTCCCGGCCCGCTGCTGGACCGCATGGAAACGCTGCGCCTGTCTGGCTACGTCGCCGAGGAGAAGCTGTCCATCGCGCGCAAGCACCTGTGGCCGAAACAGCTCGGGCGCCACGGCCTGGAAGACGACCAGCTGAAGATCAACGATGCCGGCCTGAAGTACGTCATCGATTCCTACTGCCGCGAGGCGGGTGTGCGCAACCTCGAGAAGCAGCTGGCGCGCATCATGCGCAAGTCGATCCTGCGCCTGATCGAGGAGAAGGAAGAAAAGCTGCGGGTCGGTAAGAAGGACATCGAGGACCTGCTCGGCAAGCCGCCGTTCCAGCCGGAGAAACCGCTGCGCGGACTCGGCGTCGCCACCGGCCTGGCCTGGACGGCCATGGGCGGCGCCACGCTGCCCATCGAATCGTCGCAGATCCACACGCTCAATCGCGGCTTCAAACTCACCGGCCGCCTCGGCGACGTGATGCGTGAATCGGCGGAGATCGCCTACAGCTACGTGGTGGCCCATCTCAAGGATTATGGCTGCGACCCGGATTTCTTCGACATGAGCATGGTGCACCTGCACGTGCCCGAGGGCGCCACGCCCAAGGACGGCCCCAGCGCCGGCATCACCATGGCCACCGCGCTGGTGTCGCTGGCGCGTAAGGAACGTATCAAGCGCCCGCTGGCCATGACCGGCGAACTCACGCTGACCGGCCAGGTGCTGCCCGTGGGCGGCATCCGCGAGAAAGTGATCGCCGCGCGCCGCTCGCGCATCATGGAACTGATTCTGCCCCACGCCAACCGGCGCGATTTCGACGAATTGCCCGACTACCTGCGCGACGGCATCAACATACACTTCGCGCGCAACTTCCGCGAGGTCTACGAGTTCGTCTTCCACGAGCATAGGCTGGAAAAAGCGCTGCACTAGCCTCTCTTGCCCGATTGGTGCGACTGCATACTCCAGTCTGCACGGTCCGGCACTGCACCTGTCCTCACGGTGACCGCAAAAGCGCCATCCAGGGCAGCTCGACGACCCGAACGCGGACCGGACCGTCCCTGGTCGTCGACGTCCCCGTGAGGACAGGTGCGGTACCGGACCTTGGTATGGTTCGAGTTTGAGCGTCATAGCGTATCCCCACCACTGAATACAGTT
>JAWVYG010000251.1:0-5135 GCA_033722815.1 Halioglobus sp. | reverse complement strand
TGTGTGTTCAACAGCGGTAGCGACATCAGCAGGTAGGTGAATACCGCTGCGACCAGTCGGGAAACGCCACCCGCGCGGGCGATCCCATAGAAGGCGATGCCCATCCCCGACAGGCAGGCGAGCCACGGGAGATTCATCAGGCTTTCATCCCAGCGGCCGATCGCGAGGCTCATCCAGACCTGTAGCAGCGGCACGGTGATGGGGTAGGTCGCGTTGTTATCGGTGTATACGCCCGCGCCACCCAGCATGAGCCAGGTGTGCGGGGGAACAAACGGAACGATTTCCCCAACGCCGTACCAGGCGCGGGATTTCGTGGCCCAGTGCATGGTCGTATCCCAGGCGAAAAGTGGCCGCCCGAGTAGTTCAAGAGCGGGCAGCACTAGATGCAGCGTCGCCATGGCGATGAGAGCGAAAAAGAACAGGGATTGCGCGCGACTGCGGGAAGACTCGCTGTCCCGTCCGGCGGGATGTGTCGGCTGAGCGCACCTCCGGCGCCTTCCTGACCAGGATAGCATTGCAGTAATGAGCAGGGTCAGCGTCACCATCAGGCCGAAATGCAGGCCGAAGCCAGACACGTTTACAAGACGCATCAGCAGGGGTATGGCTATCAATCCGGCCAGAATCCCGGTGCCTGTGACGAGCGCCCCCCTGGCCTCGATGTCCAGAGGTACCACCAGCCTGATCAGGTTGATGCCCATGAGCGCGGGCAGCGCGAGTGCGACAACCACCATCGCCATATCCATCTACAGTACCTCGTAGAGGCTGCCATCGGCAGACTGCCACACGAGCTTCGCGTCAATGCGCTGGCCGCCCTGCGTCTCGAGTTGACCGCTGGCGGAACTGAACACGATGGAAGTCGGCTGCACGAGCACGACATGGTCCCCGCGTCTCATCTGCCCACCAGGCAACTGGCCCGCCTGCTTGCGGTGCCAGTACACATTGCGTGGATAGAGGTAGTAGGCGCTGCGCATCGCCCTGTATTCGTCGTCTGAGTTCACAAACACCCGCGTGCTTTCTGGCCCGATGATTTCTACCAGGGCTTCCGCAAGATCCTGTAAAGCCGCATCCGCGTCGATGTTGCGGCGCGCCTGCCACGTCTTCTTGTCATGGGGCGCGCGGGTGTCCATGGCCTGGATGAACAGGTTGCGCTGCCACAGCAGGTCGATGCAGAGCCACCCCGCCAACACCATGTAGCCGGCACCCAGCCATGCGGTTCGTGACGTGGTCCTGCTCACTGCGTGCAGCAGCAGGTATGCGATTGCGCTGAGTCCGACCCAGGTTGCCATGATCGGCACCTGCGGGAACGGCGACCGCACGGACTCTGCGCCCGTGTAGAAATTAACCGAGCTCAACTGCCATATGTCGAAACTCCGCCAGCTGGCCCAAATGGACTGTACAAGATGACGGGCCGACCAGGGCAGCAGTTCGGCGGAGACTATATCCACCCTGGCGCCCGGATATCCCTCGATCAAGACACCGAACTCGCGGATATTCCCGCTCCATTCAGGCAGGCTGGCATTGAATATCCACGCGGCTCCAAAAGGAATACCCGGTAGCCTATTGACGCTGGGCTTTGTTGCGCCCGCGCGATTACTCCACAGCAAATGCACACCCGTCACGACACTGTAATCGCTCAACTCCAGCTTGAAGAAGGGGTAGTCGCCGGCCTTGAAATCCGCGATGGGGAATACGACGACCGCGCCTCCGGAAGCCTGGAGATCGACACCGCTCCTGCTGTCCGCCGCCTCATAAAGATTTACCGCAGGGACACTATCCAGGTTGATGTCGTTACCCTGCACAAAGCCTGACCCGGGGTAATACCAATACAGTACGGTCACCAGAGCCAGCGCTCCGATCGCTACAGACACGCCTGCTGTTACAAGTATCCTCACGGCACATACCATTCCATGTATCCCTACCCGGCGCCGTCAGCTCCAGGCAACGCCCCGCGGGGTCGCGCGGCAGCCGGCAGCCTACGTATCATTCCAGCGAGGCAGGCTGAGCCCGGCCAGACGCTGTGCCGTCATCTGCTCAATCTCGTCGAAAAAACCGTGATCCGGATACTGGAAAGCTGACAGGGACCCGCGGGATTCGATCTTGATTTTCGACATTACTGTATCAAACCGCTCCTCATCGATATTCCCCGAGCTCATGAAGGCGAGTATCTCCCGGGCTTTTAGCAATGGGTCTCCCAGCAGTTCTTCATAGGTGACGTACAGGGGCGGGCGTGCGTTTGCCGGGAAATCCAGTACCCATTTATCGATGAAGTGATTCCAGTAATAGGCCTCGCGGCAGGCGAACTTCCTCCAGCCCTTCTCAGACAGTTCGTGCGGGTGCTTTTTCAGGTACAGCTGGTAGTTGGAGCAGATGCAATGGACCGGGTTCCGGTACTGGATCAGGTAGGCTTCGTCCTTGAGCACAGGCGAGCCGGTGGATTTGCGCAGGCCGAAGTCGTGGTGCTTGGCGAAATTCCTGGCCGGGTTCACACATGGCACCTGGCGACAGCCGCAGAATCGTGCGCCCATCGAATCGCAATAGACGAGCTCATCGCCAAAATAGCGCGTGCTTAACTGAAAGGCGATCGCGTGACCGCTCCGGGGGATCGAGACGCCCTGGGTTTTTCTCATGGCTGCCATTCAGGCTCTACCTCGACTTCGAAGCTGGTGGGTGAACACCCTGGTCTGCTCGAGATAGTCTTCGTCGTATGCAAAGCTGGGCTCGATATGGGTACCCTCGTGATATTCGTTGAAACTGGTAATCATGATGATCTCGGGTGCAGGATCCAGTGCCATGGCCAGATTAAGCATCCGCCGGTAGGTCTCACCCTCGTTTCTCGGGACCCGGCGCGGTTGCATATTCTCGCGTGCAGGCGCAGTAAGTTGCGCATCATCGTAACCGGGGGATACGGTGAATATACGCACGGCGGCGTGACCATCGCCCACCTGCTGCTTGTAGGCGAGGGCCCACTCCTCCTCCCAGTACTCCCTCTGCAGGCTTCGGAACGGGACGTACAGGCTCCAGCCCTTTACAAACTCCTGTACGTCGGCCGGCAGGTGATGAGGCGCCGTGACGGCGCCCGCCGTAAGCACATTGAACGGGGCACAGGCCTGCTCGAGGAATTCCTTGTGCGCGTAGTAGCAGCCAAGGAAATCCGCAGAGAGGAAGAACCAGATGACAGGCTTGCCACGCAGCGGGAGCCATGCCTCCTCACAGGACAACAGTGTCAGCTCGCGGATCGCTTCTTCCAGAGGTTCGATCAATGACGTGTGGACGCTCAACATGATCGTCAGCCTGACGCTGCTTCCCGACGCCTTGACCTGCGCAAAAAGCTGCCGGGTAGCTTCAAGGTCCTTTGGATTGAGACCGCGGTGGCCGACCTCCCAGTCGATGGTGAGGAAGTCGATACCCGCGCGTTCCGCCAGCTCGACATGGCGAGCAGCGGTCCCGGGATCATAGGACGTGTAGGCGCCGGTTAGCGGCAGGTCGGATACGGCCGCGTGGTCGTCATTTTCATTCCAGTGACGCAAGGGCCGTCCGGCGTCGTACCATGGATAGTAGTGTGCTCCCACGAGCGTCCTCTCCTCGGGTCCGGCCACCTGGCGCTCGCGGATGACCGCTTCTTCGAAAAGCGAGTACAAGTCGTCCGCCGTATTGTCCCATGTGAGGTTCGATGTGCAGCGCTGCGCGTTCTGGCCGCGACGCGCTGCCAGCTCCGGATCTTCGAACAGGCGTTGCAATGCCCGGGCTATAGCCTTTGGGGTGGGCGACACGGTAAAGGCCGCTCGCTCGTCCAGTATCTCGCTGTAGCCTCCTTCAGGTGCGACGATCACCGGCAGGCCTGCCGCCGCTGCCTCCAGCGGCATCATACCGAAGGGCTCGCGGACCGGCATGTAGACGCCGCAGGTAGCCTGCTTGTAGAGCGCCGCAACCTCCGCGTTGGAGAGGGCGCCGTGGAACACCACCCTGTCCTCGATCGCCAGCTTTTCCGTCATCGCCTGGAGCGTGTCGAGCTCAGGGCCCTCGCCAACGATATCCAGGTAGCCCTGCTCCAGCTCGGCAATCGCCCGCACCAACAGATCGACGCGCTTGTGGTGCCAGAGGCGTCCTACATAGATGGCTCGCTTGCCTGCTGCGGGCGGTCCTGCGGAAGGCACGGGATTAACGCCCGGGTAAGCGATGACGTTGGCCGTGCGGCCCGATACGTTGTGGAGATAGTTGCCAATCGCAGCGCTGTTGACGGCCAGGTAATCGTACTCTGCCTGGCGATCCACCGATTCGATGAGTTCCAGCTGGATCTCCAGCCCCCTGACCTCTGCCTGGCGGTACTTCTGCTCGGGGTACACATGCACCTGTGCGCCGCCGCTGTCGACCGCGAACTGGTACCGCAGGTCGTAGAGCATGCGCAGTGGCTCGTGGCACATGAAAACGCTGGGGGAGCATCGAACGAGATGGGTTGGGGCGCCATTCAGGAAGTAGACGTCATGTCGTCCAAGGGAGAACTCCCAGATCCTTGGCAGGATCAGCATATCCTCGACCAGATCGAAGCGCCGGCTGTACTTATCCTCATCGGACGAGAGTACCGGCAGGATATTAACGTTCAGTTTGTCCCGGTCGAGACCATACTCCTCCAGCAGCATGTCGTCGACAATTGTCGTGTACAGGGTAATGTCGGCCTTGTCCTGCCAGCGACGCATACATTCGAGGAGGTAGACTTCCGATCCCCCGATCCGATCCAATGCGGATGCCACGACGCCGATATTCATACCGCGAGCGCTCCACTGCGATTGGCGCGCAGGGTATCGGCACGCTGGAGAACATCCAGGGTTTCGCGCATCAGGGTAACGGTGCACTCTTGCTCACGTTCCTTCATATCGAGTTCAGGTTGTCCAGTTTTACCAGTCAGCAACACGTCGCCATTGCACTCGAAACGACCAAGCCGCGACAGTCGCCTGCGCTGTGCGGGGAGAAAGCCGGGTTCGCTCTGCGCGCGTTGCAGTTGTTCGGGGAACATGCGCAGCAGGTGCATGGCTTCAAAAGCAAAAAAGCGACGTATCCCGAATTCCGTTGGCGGCTCGATTCCCGGCACGATATCTTCGCCGGCAACCGACCTGGCCGAAGCGAGGCGATAATACATC
>JAWVYG010000250.1:0-5146 GCA_033722815.1 Halioglobus sp. | reverse complement strand
TGACTGCGCCGTCGAGGTACTGTACCTCGATTAGCAGGCTCGCCGGGTCCCAGTCGACAATTTCGAACAGGGCGTGGGTCTGGATGTCCTTGTACCAGGTTCCGACCATCGGGCTTAACATTTTCATCGGTGCCTACCTGTGCTGAATCTGCCCCCTCGCTTACAAACATATCACGCTGGCGTGCCGCGTCCATTATGCAGCAACAGAATAAGAGGTCCTTTCAAAATAACTGCGTGTTGGTTCACAGATCTTTTGCAAACAGATCAAATGCTTGCGCGGGGACCGAACGGTTGACTTGGGCCGGTGCGCGCATTTATATAGCTGAAACTGTGCGCTCGCGCACGGATGCATAAGCAATTTGTCTAAAAAAGCGTGCGCGGCGGCATTGACCCCGTCCGGGCGGAGGGCGGCAAGTGAATGAACTGGTAGCGAACCTGGCCGCCTCGATGTCGGTTGAGCCGCGACTGATCTGGCTGTGCCTGTTGCTGCTCGGCGCCGGCGGGGTGCACGTCATGCTCGGCGTCCTGTTCCGCCGCCTGCACAGGGTCGCCCGCCTCAGCGCCAAGAACTGGGACGACGTGGTGATCGTCGCGCTCGAGACGCCGGCGCGCTGTGCCCTGTGGGTGCTGGTGGTGTACGCGGCGCTCGACCTGTACACGCTGGCGCCGCGCCTGCAGGAGGTGCTGGAGCGCGCCAACGACACGCTGCTGATCTTCCTGCTGGCCTGGTTCGTGCACCGCCTGATCAGCGGCGTGGAGGCGGAGCTGCTCGACCCCGCGCGCGGTTCGGTATCGTCGGCGGACCGGGCCACGGTGCGGGCCACGTCGAAGCTGGCGCGCATCACCATGTGGGTCGTCATGGCCCTGATGGTGCTGCAGAGCGTCGGCGTCAGTATCGAGGGCCTGCTGGCGTTCGGCGGTATCGGCGGCATTGCGGTGGGCTTCGCGGCGAAAGACCTGCTGGCGAATTTTTTTGGCGGCATCAGCATCTACCTGGACCGCCCCTTCACAGTGGGCGACTGGATTCGCTCGCCGGACAAGCAGATCGAGGGCACCGTGGAGAGCATCGGCTGGCGCCTGACGGTTATCCGAACGTTCGACCAGCGGCCACTGTACGTGCCCAACGCGGTCTTCAGCCAGATCGCCGTGGAGAACCCCACGCGCATGTTCAACCGCCGCATCTACGAGACCATCGGACTGCGCTACCAGGATGCGGACAAGATGGCCACTGTGGTGAACGAGGTGCGCCAGATGCTCGAGAACCACGAAGAGATCGACAGGAGCCGCACGCTGATCGTCAATTTCGTATCGTTCGGTCCGTCGTCGCTGGATTTCTTCGTCTACGCTTTCACCAGGACCACCGTCTGGGTGGACTACCACCAGATCAAGGAGGAAATCCTGCTGGCGATTCTGGCAATCATTCACCGCAATGGTGCCGATGTGGCATTCCCGACACAGACGCTGCACATTGAGCAGGTGGCGCCGGAGCCCGGCCCATGACGGCGCTGGGTATTATCGGCGGCACCGGGCTCGAGCAGCTGGCCGGCCTGGAGTCGGTGACCGAGCACGCGGTGCCCACGCCCTACGGCGAACCGTCGCAGCCGATCCGTGAGGGGCGCATCAAAGGCAGCCCGGTCTTTTTCCTGCACCGCCACGGCAGTCCCGGGGCGATACCGCCGCACCTGGTGAACTACCGCGCCAACGTCTGGGCGCTGCAGTCCCTCGGTGTGTCGCGCATCCTCGCCGTGAACGCGGTGGGCGGCATCTCGGCGGCGATGCGCACGGGCAAGCTCGTGGTCCCGGACCAGCTGGTGGATTACACCTGGGGCAGGGAGCACACGTTCGACGTGGGAGAGGGCGGCACGCTGCAACACGTCGACTTCAGCGAACCCTACGATCGCCAGCTGCGCGCCGAATTGCTGGAGGCGGCCCACCGCGCCGCGATTCCCCACGAGTCGTCGGGCGTGTACGGGGTGACCCAGGGGCCGCGCCTGGAAACCGCCGCCGAGATCCAGCGCATGGCGCGCGATGGCTGTGACGTAGTCGGCATGACCGGCATGCCCGAGGCGGGCCTGGCGCGGGAACTGGGCCTGGCCTACGCCAGCGTCTGCATGGTGGTCAATCCCGCGGCGGGCCTGGGCGATATGCCGCTGTCTATCGACATGATGCGACAGATCCTGCAGCGCGAGGCGGGGGTGGTGTGCAGCCTGATCGAGTCGCTACTGGCCGGCTGACGCGTCGCCGGGGACGGTCCCCGCCAATGCCTGTTCCTCCGCGGCCAGCGCTTCCAGCGCCTCGTCGTCCAGCGGCACCAGCTTTGCCACGATACCGAGCATCGGATGGTCGAGGTAGTGCACCTCGTCACTGCGCATGCGACGCTTCTGGCGCATCAGTACCGCGTGGCGCCAGGGGTAGGCATCTTCCGCACCCTGCAGGCCTTCTTCCTCCGGCGGGAGTGCCCCGGCGAAGTCCCCGGTAGCCGGCAGTGGCGTCTGCGGCGCCGGCGTAGCGCTCTCCTGCGGCGTTGCGCTAGCGTCCGGCTGCGCCTCGTCCGCGGGGTCGGGCAGGCGCGGCGGTGGGGGCATCTGCCAGGCAGCGGGCAGGTAGTCGCCGCGGGTATTGCGCCACAGGTTCGCTTCCAGATGCAGGTAGCGCGACAGCGACAGCGTGACGGTGCCCTGCAGCTCGGGCCAGTCCACCCCCGAGCCCATCTGGTCCATGACCAGCGCCGGGCCGGGCGCGTCCGGCGCCAGTGGCTGCACCCAGCTCTCGTGGAACAGGATGCGGTGGCCGTCCACCCGCTCCATGTAACTGGCCTTGGCCGCAAACTCGAGCGCGCTGCGCGGCAGCAGCGCGAAGGGCGTCGGGCGCGGCGGTTCCGGCTCGCTGGCGACGGGTTCCGGTGGCATACCGTCCGCGGGCAGCTGTGTCGTCTCGTCCATATCCGTTTCGACGTCGAGGACGCTTTGCTCACCGGCGTCGGTGATTTCGACAACGGGCAGTTCATCGCGCGGTATGAGGTAGCGCAGGGTGTCCGGATAGGCCAGCTCGGGCTGCGCCTGCCAGGTTTCGCTGTTGGCGCCGCCCGGCGGGGTGAAGATCATCAGTTCCACGCGGTACCAGCGCTCGTCCTCCAGCGCCAGCGCCGCCGACGTCACCAGCAGCAGGCCGGCCAGCGGCAGCCGCAACAAGCGACCGGGTCTAGGCACTGGCGGCCCTGTCGGCGGCGCTGCCCGCCAGCATGGCCAGCAGCTCTTCTACGTAGCTCAGTCGTTCGGGCATCTCGGGCAAGTCCTTTTCAAAGCGCAGTCGCGACCCGGCGGTCAGCTTGAACGCACGCGGCTGGGACTGGACCAGCTGCACCAGTGTCATCGGGTCCACCGGGGTGCGTTCCGAGAAGTCGATACTACCACCGGCCGGGCCGGCATCGATAGCGCGGATGCCCAGCAGCTGGGCCTTCAGGCGCAGGCCGGACACGGCGAACAGGTTGCCGGTCTGGGCCGGCAGCAGCCCGAAGCGGTCGATCATCTCCACGCGCAGCTGGCGCAGCTCGTCGTCGGATTGTGCCGCGGCGATGCGCTTGTACAGGATCAGGCGCGAATTGATGTCCGGCAGATAGTCCTCCGGGATCAGTGCGGGCACGTGCAGGTTGACCTCGGTGCCCTGTTCCAGCGGCGCGTCCACGTCCGGTATCTCGCCGCGTTGCAGGGCTTCCACGGCCCGGTTGAGCAGGTCCATGTACATGCTGAAACCGACGCTCTGGATCTGGCCGCTCTGCTCGTCGCCGAGCAGCTCGCCGGCGCCGCGGATCTCCAGGTCATGGGTGGCGAGCTGGTAGCCGGCGCCGAGGTCGCCCGCCGCTTCGATGGCCTCGAGGCGCTTGCCCGCGTCTGCCGTCAGCGCGGAGCGCGGCGGCGTGAGCAGGTAGGCGTAGGCCTGGTGGTGGGAGCGACCCACGCGGCCGCGCAACTGGTGCAGCTGCGCCAGGCCGAACTTGTCGGCGCGCTCGATGATGATGGTATTGGCGTTGGGAATGTCGATGCCCGTCTCGATGATGGTGGTGCACAACAGGATGTGGTGGCGCTGGTGGTAGAACTCCGACATCACCTGTTCCAGTTCGCGCTCGCGCATCTGGCCGTGCGCGACGGCGATCTCCAGGTCCGGCAGCAGCTCGCGCAGCTTGCGCGCGCTCTCCTCGATGGTCTTCACCTCGTTGTGCAGGTAGTACACCTGGCCGCCGCGCAGGGTTTCGCGCAACACAGCCTCGCGCACCAGGGCGACGTTGTGCTCGCGCACGAAGGTCTTGATCGACAGCCGCCGCGCCGGCGGTGTGGCGATGATGGAGAGGTCGCGCATGCCGCCCAGCGCCATGTTCAGCGTGCGCGGAATCGGGGTCGCGGTGAGGGTGAGAATGTCGACCTCCGCGCGCAGCGCCTTGATCACTTCCTTCTGCTTGACGCCGAAGCGGTGTTCCTCGTCGATGATGAGCAGGCCGAGATCCTCGAAGCGGAAGTCCTCCTGCAGCAGCTTGTGCGTGCCGATCAGGATATCCACCTTGCCGGCGGCGGCGCGCCGCATCACCTCGGCCGACTCCTTCGCACTGCGAAAGCGCGACAGCACCTCGACGCTAACCGGCCAGTCGGCGAAGCGGTCGCTGAAGGAGTTGTAGTGCTGCTGTGCCAGCAGCGTGGTCGGCACGAGCACGGCGACCTGCTTGCCGCTGCGGCAGGCGATGAAGGCCGCGCGCAGGGCGACCTCGGTCTTGCCGAAGCCGACGTCGCCGCACACCAGCCTGTCCATGACCCTGTCGCTGCGCATGTCTGCCAGCACGGCGCTGATGGTATCCATCTGGTCCGGTGTTTCCTCGAAGGGAAAGGCGGCGCAGAAGCGCGCGTACTCGGCCGCCTCGATGTCGAAGGCGTAACCCGTCCTGGCTTCGCGGCGGGCGTAGACATCCAGCAGCTGCGAGGCCACGTCCTGCGCTTTCTCGCTGGCGCGTCGCCGCGCCTTCTCCCACTGGTCCGAGCCGAGGCGGTGCAGCGGCGCGAGCTCCGGATCGCTGCCGGCGTAGCGGCTGATCAGGTGCAGCGAGGACACGGGCACGTACAGGCGCGCCTCGCCGGCGTACTCCAGTGTCAGGAACTCC
>JAWVYG010000249.1:0-5148 GCA_033722815.1 Halioglobus sp. | reverse complement strand
GAAGTGCGGATCGGACAGGGAGTGGGTATGGCTGAGGCTCCAGGCGGCCTTTTTCGCCACGGAGGGGATTTCGCGGTACATGTTGAATACCTCGCCCTCGTCCATACCCAGCGATTCGATGCAGTACTGGTAGGCGTGGGTGTGGATCGCTTCCTCGAACGCCTGTCGCAGCAGGTACTGGCGGCACTCGGGGTTGGTGATCAGGCGGTAGATCGCCAGCACCAGGTTGTTCGCCACCAGTGAGTCGGCGGTGGAGAAATAGCCCAGGTTGCGCATGACGATGCGCCGCTCGTCCTCGGTCAGCCCTTCCGGGTTCTTCCAGGTGGCGACGTCCGCCGTCATGTTGATTTCCTGCGGCATCCAGTGGTTGGCGCAACCGTCGATATACTTCTGCCACGCCCAGTCGTACTTGAACGGCACCAGCTGGTTGAGGTCGGCGCGGCAGTTGATCATGGCCTTCTCGTCGACGGATACCCGCGCCGCGCCCATCTCCAGTTCTTCCAGCCCGGGGGCGACATCCATGTGTTCGAGCGCCTGCGCCGCCCGTGCCACGTTGTCGGTGGCCGCGCTGTCGGCCACCGGGGTGTCGGCCACAGGAGTGCCTGCCACAGGGTTGCCTGCCACAGGGTTGCCTGCCACAGGATCCACGGCCTCGGCGACCTGTGCCGGCGCCGCGGCGGTCACGGCCGCCGCGGTTACAGGTTCGGTGGATGCCGGCTGCATCGCAGCCGGTTCCGGTATTGCCACCTGGGCGGGCGCCACAGGTGCTGTTGCGGGAGCGCTTGATGGAGCCGCTTCTTCGGTATTGTAGTCATCCCAACTTAACATCTACTTCTTCCCCTGGCTGTGATTGGTGTTTTCAGGTTGAGTAACGCGAGGCCGCCTACTGGCAGGCCTCGCAGTCCGGGTCGTCCAGCGAGCAGGCCTGCGGCACGGGCGCCGGCCCGCCTGCGCCGGCCGCGCTGGATACGGCGTTGAGGGCGCCGGTATCGATGGTGGATTTCTCTGTGCCCGTGGCCGCCAGCGAGCGCAGGTAGTATGTGGTTTTGAGACCGCTGAACCAGGCCATGCGGTAGGTGATGTCCAGCTTTTTGCCGTTGGCGTTGTTGATGTACAGGTTCAGCGACTGCGCCTGGTCTATCCACTTCTGCCGGCGGCTCGCGGATTCCACCAGCCAGCGCGGCTCCACCTCGAACGCCGTGGCGTACACCGCACGCAGGTCGTCCGGCACGCGGTCGATGGACTGCACGCTGCCGTCGTAGTACTTGAGGTCGTTGACCATCACGCCGTCCCACAGGCCGCGCGCCTTCAGGTCGTTGACCAGGTAGGGGTTCACCACGGTGAATTCGCCCGACAGGTTCGATTTGACGTACAGGTTCTGGTAGGTGGGCTCGATCGACTGCGACACGCCGGTGATATTGGCGATGGTCGCGGTGGGCGCGATCGCCATCACGTTGGAGTTGCGCATGCCGCGCTGCTTCACGGTGTCGCGCAGGGCCGGCCAGTCCAGCGTCTGGCTGCGATCGACCTGGATGTACTTGTCGCCGCGCTCGGCGACCAGTTTGTCCAGTGAGTCGATGGGGAAGATGCCCTGGCTCCACAGCGAGCCCTCGTAACTCGAGTACGCGCCGCGCTCGACCGCCAGTTCGCTGGATGCCTGGATGGCGTAGTAGCTGATCGCCTCCATGGAGCGGTCGGCGAATGCCACCGCCTGTTCGGAGGCATAGGCGATGTGCTGCTTGTACAGTGCATCCTGGAAGCCCATCAGGCCGAGGCCGACGGGGCGGTGCTTCATGTTGGAGTTTTCCGCCTGGTCAACCGAGTAGTAGTTGATGTCGATGACGTTGTCGAGCATCCGCACCGCCGTGCGCACCGTCTTCTGCAGCTTTTCCAGGTTAAGGCCGTCGTCGTCGATGTGCTGGGGCAGGTTGACCGAGCCCAGGTTGCACACCGCGATCTCGTCGGCGTTGGTGTTCAGCGTGATTTCCGTGCACAGGTTGGACGAGTGCACCACGCCCACGTGCTGCTGCGGCGAGCGCAGGTTGCACGGGTCCTTGAAGGTCATCCACGGGTGGCCCGTCTCGAACAGCATGCCGAGCATCTTGCGCCACAGGTTTTCCGCCGGGATGGTCTTGTGCAGCTTAAGCTCGCCGCTGCGCGCCATCTCCTCGTACTGCTGGTAGCGCTCCTCGAAGGCCACACCGTACAGGTCGTGCAGGTCGGGCACGTCGTTGGGCGAGAACAGCGTCCAGTCGCCGCCGTCGAACACCCGCTTCATGAACAGGTCCGGGATCCAGTTGGCGGTGTTCATGTCGTGGGTGCGGCGCCGGTCGTCGCCGGTGTTCTTGCGCAGCTCGATGAACTCCTCGATGTCCAGGTGCCAGGTCTCCAGGTAGGCGCAGACCGCGCCCTTGCGCTTGCCGCCCTGGTTGACCGCCACCGCGGTGTCGTTGACCACCTTGAGGAAAGGCACCACGCCCTGGGACTTGCCGTTGGTGCCCTTGATGTAGGAGCCAAGCGCGCGCACCGGCGTCCAGTCGTTGCCGAGGCCGCCGGCAAACTTCGACAGCATGGCGTTGTCCTGGATGGCGCCGTAGATGCCGTGCAGGTTGTCCGGCACGGTGGTGAGGTAGCACGAGGACAGCTGCGGCCGCAGCGTGCCGGCGTTGAACAGCGTCGGCGTCGAACTCATGTAGTCGAAGGATGACAGCAGTTCATAGAACTCGATGGCGCGGGCGTTCTTGTCGTCCTCCTCGATCGCCAGACCCATCGCCACGCGCATGAAGAATACCTGCGGCAGTTCGATGCGGGTGTCGTTGGAGTGGATGAAGTAGCGGTCGTACAGGGTCTGCAGGCCCAGGTAGGTGAACTGCAGGTCGCGCTCGGGCAACAGCGCCTTGCCCAGTCGCTCCAGGTCGTACTCTTTAAGGCGCGGCGACAGCAGCTCCAGCTCCACACCCTTGTCGATGTACGCGGGCAGCGCCTGCGCGTAGAGGGTTTCCATTTCGTGCTGGGTGGCGCTGGTGGCCACGCCCAGGAAGGTCAGCGCCTCCGCGCGCAGCGTGTCGCAGAGCAGGCGCGCGGCGACGTAGGAATAGTTGGGCTCCTGCTCGATGAGTGTGCGCGCGGTGATCACCAGCGAGGTGCTGAGCTCATCGGCGGTCACGCCGTCGTAGAGATTGCGCAGGGCGGCGTCGAGAATCTCGGACTCGCTGACATCGGTCAGGTCGGTGCACGCCTCGCTGACGATGGTGTGCAGGCGCTCCAGGTCCAGCGGCGCGCGGGTGCCGTCGGCCTGGATCACGCCGATGCTGTCAGCGGCGGCCTGGGTTTCCTGTGACAGGGTGGCCTTGGCGGCGCGCTTGCGCGCCTGTTCTTCCCGGTAGATGACGTAGTCGCGGGCGATCTTGTGCTCGCCGGAGCGCATCAGCGCCAGTTCGACCTGGTCCTGGATGTCCTCGATGTGGATCGTGCCCCCCGACGGCATGCGGCGCTTGAAGATGGCCGATACCTGTTCGGTGAGCTTGGCGACGGTCTCGTGGATGCGACTGGAGGCGGCCGCGGTGCCACCCTCCACGGCGAGGAACGCCTTGGTGATGGCGACGGTGATCTTGCTGTCGTCGAAGGGGACGACGTTGCCGTTGCGTTTGATCACGCGCAGTTGTCCGGGCGCCGTGGCCGCAATCGGGCCGCTGACGCTGGTCTGGGGGGCTGGGGAGGTTGTTTCGGCGGTGCTGCCGCCCTGGTTGATCTCTGTTTGCATGTCTGCTCCGAAGTGCTGGCGTTCAGGCCTTATTGTTTTGGGCTGTCACTTGTGATTCTTGTAACTATCTTTACGCTTTACGTAACCGCTGTCGTAGCTGCTGCCGTAACTGTCGTAACGACCTGCCGCTGTTTCGACAGGAGCGAAGCCAGGTTGCTCTTTCGCGCATCTCCTTCGCGCATCTCCCCGGCAGGGAGTGAGCCCGGAAGGCGGATTGTGGGTGAGATACCCCGACTCAAACGGCTATTCGTCCGTTGTTTTGATCGTTTTTTAGCCGCTTTCCCCAATACAATACCCAATATATTGGGGTAAATGCTCCACTCAGGTACAAGATAATGCGCCGATTGCTGCAATGCAAGGGCATTAGACTGGGTTTATTCTGTGGATAAGTTGTTGAAAGCGATTTGTGTCTGTACCCACTAACCCGACAAGCCTTGAGATGGCTGGGCGCGACGCCCTGGAGCGTTTTGTGCGGGGCCCCGGGGGTGGGTTTCGATTTATTTGTTCTAAAAAACAGCCGCAATATAAGGCGCGGTTATTTGGCGTGGGCCGCCACGGTGGCCTCAGCCCAGCAGGGTGGCAATCAGCGCCTTCTGTGCGTGCAGCCTGTTCTCCGCCTCGTCCCAGATCACCGTATCGGGCGCGTCCATCAGCTCGGCGCTGATCTCTTCGCCGCGGTGGGCCGGCAGGCAGTGCATGTAAAGGGCGTCGCTCGCAGCGTGGGCCATGAGTTCGGCGTTGACCTGGTAGCGGGCGAACTGTTTGGCCCGCTCCGCCTGCTCCTCCTCCTGCCCCATCGAGGCCCACACGTCGGTGACCACGAGATCCGCGCCGTCGGCGGCGGCGAGTGGATCGTGCTCGATGCATACGCGGTCCGCGTTGGCGTCCAGCAGGTCCTGCCGCGGTTCGAAACCTGGCGGACAGGCGATGCGCAGCTCGAAGTCGAACTGCCGCGCCGCGTTGATGTAGGACTGGCACATATTGTTGCCGTCCCCCACCCAGCACACGCTCCTGCCGGCGATGCTGCCGCGGTGTTCGTACCACGTCTGCATGTCGGCCAACAGCTGGCAGGGATGGAAGTCGTCGGTCAGCGCGTTGATGACCGGCACCGACGAGTGGGCGGCGAAGCGTTCCACGACGTCGTGGCCGAAGGTGCGGATCATGACGATGTCCACCATGGAGGAGATGACCCTGGCACTGTCTTCCACCGGTTCACCCCGACCCAGCTGCGAATCCTGGGGCGACAGGAACAGTGCGTGGCCGCCCAGTTGCGCCATACCCGCTTCGAAGGAGACCCGTGTGCGGGTGGATGACTTCTCGAAGATCATGCCCAGCACCTTGTCGGGGTAGGCGGCCTGGTTGGCGCCGGTGCGGTGGGCCTCCTT
>JAWVYG010000248.1:0-5148 GCA_033722815.1 Halioglobus sp. | reverse complement strand
GTCAAAGCACGTTAATTCCCGCCTTCGCGCCGGCTTCCCCGCGGCCTTTTTCGAGCCTGAAATGGGCCCTTTAGTAAAACTAAATTTTACATTTAGAAAACGTGCTATCCTATTGAATTCACATAATTTTCGCTTTTGGCCTGCGAGCCTTGAAAGTCGCTGTCAGTTTGATTTACATTTCGATGACGGTGAGCCGGAGGATCGACGTAATTACACTGTAAGTCGTTGATTCTGACGGGTTGGTACAAATTTTGCGTGCTACCTGGCGGTGACTAAAAATTCAAGCACCGCGGAGGCAGATGAAGAAGCTGAACTGCCTGATTGTTCTCGTTTCGCTGGCATGCAGCGGGCCCGCGCTCGCCCTGAGAATAGACGTGGACAACGAGACCGTGGTAAGCAGCCCGTCCGGTCTGCGCGTGGTCGAGCGGGAAACCCAGCCCAGCCGCGTGTTCGACTTCTCCCCCTTCGTCGGCCACAAGCGCAAGACGGTGCGCGGCTTTTCGGACCCTCTGGGCACCGGCGCCGACCCGTCCCTGAAGGTATTCGAGGGCTCGGTCCGCAACATGGACCTGCTGGGCGACTACCACCCGTCCAACCCCTACGACCCGACCGAGCTCGCGCCCTCCGCCGAGAGCCTCGAGACCTCACAGATCATCAACGAGATTCTCTACGGCGTCACCATCCCCGGCCGCAAGGCGCTGGTGAATGCACAGCTCAACCTGAAGCAGAACAAGACAAGCGCACTGCACCCCACCCCGCGCACCACCGAAACCAGTCCGCTGAGCCTGGTCGGCTTCGGCAACGTGTCGGAGTTCACGCGCCCGGTGCACATGCACTGGACGCACTGCCCGGACTACGCCTTCAAGCGCTTCATGTACAAGGAGGCCAGGAAGGGCCGGCGCTTTATTCCCAAGCCCGGCAAGCCCAAGCCCACGCGGGACTGCTTCGTTATCTGACCCGGCGCACCCCTCCCTACTCGCTGCTGTGCAGGTGCTCGTAGATCTGCTGCGCCAGCGTTGCGCTGATGCCGGGAATCTTGCGCAGCTCTTCCACGTTGGCGTTCTTTACCCCGGCGGCGCTGCCGAAATGGCGCAGCAGCTCGCGGCGCCGCTTAGAACCGACCCCGGGAATGCTCTCCAGCGCCGAGCGCTGGCGGGCCTTGTCGCGGCGGCCGCGGTGGCCGGTGATCGCGAAGCGGTGCGCCTCGTCGCGGATCTGCTGGATCAGGTGCAGGGCGGCGCTGTCCGCGTCCAGCTGCAGCTCCCTGCCGGTCGTGCCGTTGACCAGGGTCTCGAAGCCGGCCTTGCGCGTGGTGCCCTTGGCCACCCCGACCACCTCCACGCCTGAGATCTGCAAGTCGCTCAGCACCGAGCGCGCCTGCGCCACCTGCCCCTTGCCGCCGTCGATGAACAGCACATCGGGCAGCGTGCCCTCGCCGGCGGCCAGCCGCTTGTAACGCCGCTCCAGCGCCTGCTGCATGGCCGCGTAATCGTCGCCCGGCGTGATGTCCTCGATATTGAACTTGCGGTAATCCGCCTTGCGCGGACCGTTTTGGTCGAACACCACGCAGGACGCGACGGTGGCCTCGCCGCTCGAGTGGCTGATATCGAAGCACTCCATGCGCTCGGGCAGCTGCGGCAGCTGCAGCTGGTCCTGCAGGGCCTGCAGGCGCTTGACGACCGTCTGGCGTCCGGCGAGGTAGGAGGCCAGGTTGGTCTCGGCGGTCTGCTGCGCCAGCCGCAGCCAGCGCGCGCGGGCGTCGCGCACGCGGCTGCGAATCTGCACGCGCCGCTCGGCGTGCACCGACAGCGCCTCGGCCAGGGTATCGGCGTCCTCGGGCAGCGCGTTGACGATGATCTCGCCGGGTGTGGCGCGCGCCTCGCTGAGGTAGTACTGCGGCAGGAACGCGGCGAGCACCTCGGCGGGGCCCTCGTCCAGCTTCAGCGGCGGGTAGTGCGTCTTGCTGCCCAGCACGCGGGCGCCGCGCACGAACAGCACCTGCACGCAGGCCAGGCCGTGGCCCGTGGCGGCGGCGAGGATGTCCAGGTCGCCGCTCACGCCCTCGATGCCCTGGCTGGCCTGTACGTGCTGCAACTGGGCAATCTGGTCGCGGTACACCGCGGCCTTCTCGTAGGCCATGTCCGCCGCGGCCTGCTCCATGTCGTCGGCCAGCCGCACCATCAGCTCCTGCGACTTGCCGCGCAGGAACAGCGCGGTGTTTTCCACCTGCCGGGCGTAGTCCTCCTCGCTCACCAGCCCTACGCAGGGCGCCGTGCAGCGGTCGATCTGGTACTGCAGGCAGGGGCGCGAACGGTTCTTGAAGTAGCTGTCCTCGCACTGCCGCACGCGGAACACTTTCTGCATCAGGTGCAGCGACTCGCGCACCGCCCCCGCGCTCGGGTAGGGCCCGAAGTACTTGCCTTTCCTGCGCTTGGCGCCGCGGTGCAGGTCGATGCGCGGGAACGTGTCCTCGCTGGAGAGGAAGATATAGGGGTAGGATTTGTCGTCGCGCAGCAGGATGTTATAGGGCGGCTGGTGGCTCTTGATCAGGTTGTGTTCCAGCAGCAGCGCGTCCACCTCGGTGGAGGTGATGGTCACCTGGATATCGGCGATGCGTCCCACCAGCGCCATCGTCTTGTCGGTCAGCCCACGCGCGCGGAAGTAACTGCCCACACGGTTTTTCAGGTTGCGCGCCTTGCCCACGTACAACAGCTCGCCGTCGGCGTCGTACATCTGGTACACGCCGGGCCGGCTGGTCAGCGTTTTCACAAACGCCTTGTGGTCGAAATCGCTCAAGCGTCTTCCCCGAGCACGCGCGGCTCGATCAGCAGTTGCACGCCGAAGGTCTCGCGCACGTCATCGGCGATAGCGCGCGCCAGTGCCAGCAGCTGGGCGCCGCTGCCGCCGTCGTAGTTTACCAACACCAGCGCGTGTTCCGGGTGCACGCCCACCGGGCCCTGCCGCCTGCCCTTCCAGCCGCAGTGCTCGATCATCCAGGCCGCCGCCACCTTGGCGCGGTCGTCGCCGTGAGGATAACAGGGCAGCCCGTCGAAGCGCGCCGCCAGCGCGCCTGCCTCATCCGCTGCAAGCACGGGGTTCTTGAAGAAGCTGCCGGCATTGGGCGTAAGCGCCGGGTCCGGCAGGCGGCTGCTGCGAATACGCACGACGGCGTCGAACACCTGCTGCGCAGTCGGCGCCTCGACGCCCCCTTCCCGCAGGTAGTTCGCCAGCGTGGGATACGTCGCAACGGGCTCCGGGCGCAGCGGCAGGCGCAGGTCCACCGCGGTGATGATCGCGCCGTCCTGCCAGTCGTGCTTGAAGATGCTGTCGCGGTAATCGAAGCGGCAGTCGCGCACGCCGAGCTCGAACGCATCGCCGGAGTCGATGTGCACGCCGTGCACCGCCTGCAAAAACGTGCAGACCTCGACGCCGTAGGCGCCGATATTCTGGATGGGCGCGGCGCCGACGTTGCCCGGTATCAGCGCCAGGTTCTCCAGGCCGTAGAACCCGCTAACCAGGCTCCACTGCACGAAGTCGTGCCAGTCCTGCCCCGCGGCAACGCGCAGCAGCACCGCGTCGTCGTCGCGTCCCAGCTCCTGTATGCCCTGCAGCGCAACCTGCAGCACCAGTGCTTCGAGATCGCCGGCGAGCACCACGTTGCTGCCACCGCCCAGGGGGATCACCGGCAGGCGCCGCTGGGCGGCCCACTCCAGCGCCTGCAACAATTCGCGCGCGGAGGCCGCCTCGGTGAACGCCCTGGCGGTCGACGGCAACCGCAGGGTGTTCAGCTGTTGCAGCGGTACGCGTTCACCGGGGGTCACTGAGCCTACCCTGCTGCGCCAGCGCCCGCAGCAGCCCGTCGCTGGCCGCCTCGACCAGGTCGAGCACGTCGGCAAAGCCGGACGCCCCGCCGTAATACGGGTCGGGCACTTCGTCCAGGTCCGCACCCGGCGCGAAGTCGAGGAACAGGCCCAGGTGCCCCGGGTAACCGGCCGGGCACAGCGCGCGCAGATCGGCCAGGTTCGAGTGGTCCATCGCGAGGATGTAATCGAACGCGGCGAAATCCGCGGCGTCCACCTGGCGCGCGCGCAGCGCACGCAGGTCGTAGCCGCGTTTCGCCGCCTCCTGCGCGGCGCGCTCGTCGGGGGGCTCGCCGACATGCCAGTGGCCGGTGCCGCAGGAGTCCACCGTCACGCAGTGCGCCAGGCCGCGCTCGCGCACCAGGTGCTCGAGCACGCCGTGGGCGGTCGGCGAGCGACAGATATTGCCGAGGCAGACGAACAGCACGCGCGTGGTGGCCGCCTGCGTCACGCGCCCTCCCCCTCGCCCAGCAGCAGGCGCATGTGCTCGAGATCCTCGGCGGTATCCACACCCGGCGGCACCGCCGCCGCGGCCTCCTGTACGTGGATCCGCGCGCCGCGGTGCATCGCGCGCAACTGCTCCAGGTGCTCCACCTGTTCCTGCGGGGCCGGCGGCCAGTCGACGAAGCGGTGCAGGAAGTCGGTGCGGTAGGCGTAGATGCCGATGTGCCGCCACCAGTGTTCACCGGCGGGCAGGCGTGCTTTGTCCTTGGCGAATGCGTCGCGCGGCCAGGGGATCGGCGCGCGGCTGAAATACAGGGCAAGGCCAGCGCTGTCGCAGACCACCTTGACCACGTTGGGATTGAGCAGGTCTTCCACCGCATCGATTTTCTCGCACAGGGTGGCGATCGAGGCGCCCTCGGCGGCGGCGAGATTGCGCGCCACCTGGTCGATCACCGCGGGCGGGATCAGCGGCTCGTCGCCCTGCACGTTGACCACGATGTGCCCGGGCGCAAAGTCCAGCTGCGCGGCCACTTCCTGCAGCCGGTCCGTACCCGACGGGTGTTCGGACGAGGTCATGCAGACCTCGGCACCGAACGCCCGCGCCGCCTCGCCGATGCGCTCGTCATCCGTGGCGATCACGACGCGCCCGGCGGAACTGCTGCGCGCCTGCTCCCAGACCCGCTGGATCATCGGCTTGCCGGCGATGTCGAGCAGCGGCTTGCCCGGCAGTCGGGACGAGCCGAAACGGGCGGGAATCACTACGGTAAACGACATCCAATGCTCCGTGAAATGCGCGGCGCCGGGCCCCGGTGCAGCGCTGCTACCGGGCACCGCCCGCGGGCGC
>JAWVYG010000247.1:0-5164 GCA_033722815.1 Halioglobus sp. | reverse complement strand
TACTCGCCGAAACCCGGGACCCCGCACAGCTCATCGGCCTCGCCAAACGGCGTTTCGCCGTACAGCCCCGGTGGCACTGACCTGCTGGAAATTTGATACGGGCTGCTATGGCGTTTTTTACCGGCAAGCGCCTGCCGTACAGTTGTTGACAGGCCGAGGGTATTGCTCCGGCGCTCGATGTTGGAGGTCGTCCGGGGCGGTATGCGGCTCGACGGGTGCGCCGGAAGCCGGTGCTAGCCGACTCCCTCCGCGCCCCCCGGGGGAAACGTCGGGAGGGGCCGCTGCAGCGTCAGGTAGAGGCGCCGCGCCAGGATCGCGGTGCTCAGCGCCACCCCCAGGATCATGGCCTTCCAGAAGCCCGTGATGCCCTCGCCGGGGTCATCTGTAGCGACGATGCCCAGCCAGTAACCCAGCGGCAGGGTGAGGAACCAGTACGCCCCGCACAACACGAGGAAGGGGAAGGCCGTGTCCTTGAAGGCGCGCAGCGAAAAGCTGGTCGTCACCTGCGCCGCGTCGATCAGCACGAACAGGGCGGCCAGGGCGATCAGGCCGGTGGCCATGTCCAGGATCGCCGGCTCGCCGGTGTACAGCGCAATGATCGCGCCCGGCGCGCTGAGCAGCAGCAGCGTAAAACTCAGCCCGACGGCGAACATCATCGAACCGCCGCACTGCAGCGCCAGCGCTACCGCCTGCCGGTCGCGGGCGCCGATGGCGTGACCCAGCCGTGTGGCCATGGCGGAGCCGAGGCTGACCAGCACGATGTACACCACGTCCCAGACGTTGTAGGCGATCTGGTGTGACGCCATGGCGATGTTGCCCAGTGTGGCGATGAGCAGGCCGATGATGGAGAACACGGCCACCTCGAGGAAGAAGGAGAGACCCATTGGCAGCCCGACGCGCAGGATCTCCCGCGTGATCTCCCAGTTCGGCCTCACCCACCGCAGGGCGGGCAGGTAGGGGCGCAGGCGCTGCGAGCGGGCCATGTAGATGCTGATCAGCACGGGGCTCAGCCACAGGGAGATGGCGGTCGCCCAGCCGCAGCCCGCGGCACCCATCTCGGGGGCACCCCAGCGGCCGTAGATGAGCGCGTAGTTCAGCGGGATATTGGCCAGGAAGCCGATGACACTGGCCACGGCAAAGGGCCGCATGATGCCGATACCCTGCGTGTGGCAGCGCAGTGCCTGGAACAGTGCGGAGGCCGGCAGCCCCAGCGCCACCGCCTGCAGGTAGGCGAGGCTCTTGTCGTGGGTCAGCGCATCCAGATCCAGCAGCGCCAGCAGCGGGCCGGCGAAGTAGCACAGCGGGGCGGTCACCAGTCCCAGCAGCAGCGCCAGCCACAGTGCCTGGGGCAGGGCGTCGCGGATGCGCTGTACGCGCCCTGCGCCAAAGTCCTGGGCGACGATCGTGGTGCCGCCCAGCAGCACGCCCATGAAGAACAGTTGCAGCGGCAGCCAGATGTTGTAGCCGATGGCGATGGCCGCGAGGTCGGTGGCGCTGTAGCGTCCGGCCATGATGGTGTCGACCACGCCCGTACCCATCTGCGCCAGTTGCGCGATCAACATCGGCCATGCGATGCTCATCAGCGCGCGGTATTCCCCGGCGAAACGTGACAGAGTTGGTGTTTTCATTCTGGCGTCGGTGAGAACAGTAACAGCCCGCGGCGGCGATGAAACCTTTTTGGCCGGTTCGCGGTCACAACAGGTGCAAATCCGGAGACATACCCACTATGAATGCACTAGCCCAGTGGTACCACAGTATACACAACGCGATCTTCCGGCCCCTCGGCCACCTGGACGGCCTGGCACCGCTGGCCCTGCGGGTCTACCTGTTCTTTCCCTTCCTGATGGCGGGTGAGCAGAAGATCAAGGGCATGCAGAATACTATCGACTGGTTTGGCAATCCCGATTGGGGCCTGGGTTTGCCGGCGCCGGAGCTGCTGGCGCCGCTGGCGGCCTACACCGAGTACATCGGCGCCTGGCTGTTGCTGCTGGGACTGGCCACGCGCTGGATCGCGATCCCCCTGATGGTCACCATGCTGGTGGCCATCTTCGCGGTGCACTGGGACCAAGGCTGGGCCGCCATTGCCGACTCGAGCGCCAGGGACGTCGCGGTGCGGCTCGGAGCCGCCAAGGAGATCCTGCGCGAACACGGCAACTACTCCTGGCTGACCGAGAAGGGCAATTTCGTGGTGCTCAACAACGGCATAGAGTTCGCCGTGACCTACCTGATCATGCTGTTCAGCCTGTTCTTCACCGGCGGCGGTCGCTACACCAGCGTCGATTATTACCTCGGCCGCCTGTGGCCCGCCAAATCGTGATCTTTCCGGGTGCCTGAGCGCGCCCGCCGGGCGCGCAGCGGACGACCCCCTTTTCCGCGCCGGAAATGGTAGACTAGCGCGTTTTTTAAGCAGTCACAGGACCGACACGTTGATCAAGAGCCTTGTGGGCCGCATTTCCGGGAAGGGCGAGCAGCCCGCTTCCCAGGAGGCACAGAGCCCGAGGAAACAGCCCCCGCGACAGGAGCGGGGCCACAAGAACGAGACCGCCAGTTCCCCCGAACCCGGCGCCGGGCCGGGCGCGGGCAAGCGCTCCAAGCGCCGCCGCCGTTCGAAGAAGTCGCAGCAGCCGGCAGAGGCCTGGTCGATCGAGCAGTTCGCGGTGGAACCGCGGGAGGGCGAGACGCGCTTCCACGACCTGGGCCTGCGCGACGACATCATGCACGGTATCGCCGACCTGGGTTTCGAATACTGCTCGCCCATCCAGGCGCAGGTGCTGCCGCACACGCTGCAGGGCCATGACGCCATCGGCAAGGCGCAGACCGGCACCGGCAAGACCGCCGCCTTCCTCATCACGATATTCAACGACCTGTTGAACCACCCCGTCGAGGGTGAGCGCTTCGTGGGGGAGCCGCGCGCACTGGTGATTGCGCCGACCCGCGAACTGGTCATGCAGATCGCCGCCGATGCCCAGGACCTGGCCAAGCACACCCCGCTCAAGGTCGCTACGCTGATCGGCGGGATGGATTACCAGAAGCAGCTCAACCGGCTGCACAACCACGTGATCGACCTCGTGGTCGCCACCCCGGGCCGCCTCCTGGACTTCATGGGCCGCCGCGACCTCTACCTCGACCACATCGAAATCCTGGTGCTGGACGAGGCGGACCGCATGCTGGACATGGGTTTCATACCGCAGGTAAAGCGTATCGTGCGCGCCACTCCGCGCAAGGACAACCGCCAGACCCTGCTGTTCTCGGCGACCTTCACCCAGGACATCATCAACCTCTCGCAGCAGTGGACCTTTGAACCGGTGACCGTTGAGATCGAGCCCGAGAGCGTCGCCACGGACGCGGTCGACCAGAAGGTCTACCTGGTGAGCAGCGAGCAGCGTTACCGCGTACTCGGCAACCTGCTGCGCAGCGAAGAGGCCAGCAGCGTCATCATATTTGCCAATCGCCGCGACCAGGTGCGCAGGCTGCACGAACGCCTGCGCCGCTCCGGCATCTCCGCGGGCATTCTCTCGGGCGAGATTCCCCAGGCGAAACGCACGCGCACGCTGGAGCAGTTCAAGGACGGTACCATCAAGGTGCTGGTGGCGACCGACGTCGCCGGGCGCGGTATCCACGTGGAGGGCGTCAGTCACGTGGTGAACTACAACCTGCCCGAGGACCCGGAAGACTACGTACACCGCATCGGCCGGACCGGCCGCGCCGGTGCGACCGGCGTCTCCATCAGCTTCGCCAGCGAGGACGACGCCTTCCTGCTGCCCGATCTCGAGGCGCTGCTGGGCTCGAAGCTGGAGTGTACGCACCCCCCCGAGGAACTACTGCGCTAGCAGGCCGCTGAGAACGTCCCAGGCGAGTGCAAGGCAAGGCGGAAGCCGCCGAAAAAGTGGAGCGTACACGCCAGTACATGAGCATTTTTCGGCGGCTTCCAACGCGGCATTGTGCCGGCTGAGGCGTTCTCAGCGGTCTGCCAGTTCCTCGCACCACAGCAGCGTTGCCCCCACCACGGCCGCCGGCACCACGAAGAAGTTCAGTACCGGCACGCCGGCGCACAGCGCCGTAACGCCGCCGAATCCCATACTGCACAGTCTGCGGCTGCGCGCTGCCTCCTTGACGTCGGCAAACCTGAGGCGGTGGTTGTCCATCGGGTAGTCGAGGAAAGTGATGCTCATCATCCACGCGCCGAGCAGGAACCACAGCACAGGACCGAGCGCATTTACGCCCGGGATGACCGATACGATCAGCACGAACAACGCCAGCGGGATGTAGTACAGCAGCTTCGCCAGCTCGCGCAGGATTCCCCTCGGGATCATCATCAGCGCGCCGGCCAGCGTCTCCTGGGAGTCGACGGCGCGGCCCGTGACCAGTTCCTCGGCTTTCTCCGCCAGCAGTCCGTTGAACGGCGACGCGATCAGCAGCGCCACGGTAGTGAACAGGTAACCGCAGATCAGGCAGGCCGTCACCACAACCAGCGGCCAGAGGATCCATTGCAGGAAGGACAGCCAGCCGGGCAGTTTCGACAGCAACCAGTCGATCAGGTCCGTCACGTAGTTGAAGCCCAGCGTCAGCAGCGAAGCGAAGATGACGATATTGATCAGCAGCGGAACGAGCACGAACAGGCGCAGGGAGGGGTGGCCCAGCATGCGCACGCCGCGACTCAGGTAGGACACACCCCTGGCGATATCACCCGTCACTCTCTGCCTCCTTCCCACCCGCGCAGGCGGCGCAGATGCAGTATTTCCCCACCGCCTCGGCCGGGATGGCGGCCAGGACCTCGGCACTGATGCTGACATCCTTGCACCAGCACTCCGTCACTTCCCGGCCGTCCGCCATGGCGCAGCGGTTGTCCTCGCCGCACAGTGGGCATGTCTTGTCCAGTTGTCCTGCTTCTTCCATGGCTCGATCGAGAAAATGTATTGTCACACGGTATAATATCCGACTACCGCGGGGGTGTGTATGAGTGCTGATGACGACAGTTTGTTCCGTTCGGAAATGGCCGACGTGAAGCCCCTGCAGCGCGAGTCCCGCGTCTCGAGGGCGCCGCGCAATGCCCGCCAGAGCGCCGACACCCTGGCGAATCGCCGCCAGGCCGCGGTGCAGGAAACGGGCCGCGACCGCAACACGCTGACCGATACCGGCATCGCGCCGCTCGATCCCTGGTATG
>JAWVYG010000246.1:0-5180 GCA_033722815.1 Halioglobus sp. | reverse complement strand
GGGTGCAGGTGGTACCAGCGCTGTCCGCCCTCGGATTGCGGTCGCGCGTCCCAGGCGATGCTCAGTGACTGCAGCCGCCCATTGGACAGCGGCAGCAGGTATTGCTGCAGCGGGTAGACGCCGAAAACGTAGGCCACCTCGAAGTCAGCGGGCTCCCCGTCCGCACCGTCGGTGCGCACCATGTACTTGTCGCCGCTGCGGTAAAATCGGCTGGTGAACCCGTTGTACTCGAAGGTCGCGTCGTTGAAATCTCCCAGCACCGAGTCGGCATTGGGTTCCTGCATGGCCAGGTCGTGGTGGGAGCCGAGCCACCGTTCGTGCTCTTTCTGGTGGCACTCGCCGCAGACGGCCGACCCGACAAACTGCTCCTCTGCGAGCGCGGGTATCGACAAGGCGGCGCAGGCCGCCGCAAGCAGGGAAGATATGAGAAGAGATTTGCCTTTCAATGGCTCGTCATCCGCCGGCGCAGAACGTCAACAGTAACAGCACCGTGCAGGTATGGACAGTTCTCGACAACAGTCCTTATTATTTCCGCTTGGGCCTGCGCGGGATGTAACGATGAAACTTGGAATACTGAAAACAGACGCGGTGCGGCCCGAGTGGGTGGCGCAGTTCGGCGAGTACCCGGACATGTTCATGCGCCTGCTGGGCGAGGCCGACCCGCAGCTGGAGTTCGCCGTGTATGACGTCGAGAAAGGCGACTACCCCGCAGATATCGACGAGGTGGACGCGTACCTGATCACCGGCAGCAAGTCGAGCGTGTACGAGGACAAGGCCTGGATACATCGCCTGCTGGACTTCGTGCGCGAGCTGCACGCAAGGCGCAAGAAGGTGGTCGGCATCTGTTTCGGGCACCAGCTCATCGCCCATGCACTGGGAGGGCGCACCGAGAAGTCGCCCAAGGGCTGGGGCGTCGGGCTGCACACGCATACCTTTAGCGCCAGGCCCGACTGGCACGATGGCGGGGACGAGGGCCTGCGCATTCTCGTGACACACCAGGACCAGGTGAGTGCACTGCCGGAGGACGCCAGCGTGCTCGCCGGCAGCGACTTCTGCGAGAATGCCGTGATGCAGATAGACGGGCACATGCTGTCCTTCCAGGGTCACCCTGAGTTCCTGCCCGACTATGCGCGCGAACTGTTGCTCGCGCGGCGCGAGTTGCTCGGCGAGCAGACGTTCGAGACAGGCATGAACTCGCTGCAGACACCGAGCGAGAGCGAGCGCGTGGCGCGCTGGATACTCAACTTCCTGGCGAGCTGAAATCGCCCGCGCGCCGCGCCACTACCACAGGAGTCAGCGATGGCAATCGGAAAACTTGTGCGGGCGGGACTGCCCGGCGTGGTGCTGAAGTGGGGCGCGCGCCTGCGCTTTCCCTGGCTGTTCCTGCTCACAGCGGTGCTGTTCGTGATCGACCTGCTGGTGCCCGACGTGATCCCGCTGGTGGACGAAATCCTCATCGGCCTGGTGACCCTGTTGCTGGCCAACCTGAAGAAGAAACCGGAGCCGCCTGCTCTTGACGCTTCGGACGCTGGCAAGCCCCGCTAGTCAGCCGCGACAGGGTGGTCCTGCCGGTGTCGTGCGTCAGTGCTCGGTGCAGCGATGAACCTCGACGGTAACGTGGGCAATCGACAGGTTTGACGGGATACGTGCCTTGTAGTGTTCGGGCGGCAGCGGGTCATCGCTAACGATCACGATCTCAGCTGCATAGATGCCGTGACCGATGCTCCAGTAGTGCAGGTCACACACCCGGTCTGTGGAATCATGTTCGAGCGCCTCCTGCAACAGGGCCAGTTGGCTGTCCTGTGCCTGGGTGTCGAGCAGTACGTGGGAAGAATCCCTGATCAGGCCATAGGACCAGCGAGCCACCAGGAGGCCGCCGACAATACCCATCAGGGGATCGAGCCAGTTGGCCCCCAGGTATTTGCCTGCCAGCAGAGCCGCGATGGCAAGCAGCGAGGTCACGGCATCCGCCAGGACATGCAGGTAGGCTGCCCGCAGGTTGTGATCGTGGCCGTGGCGGTGATCGTGGTGGTGCCCATGCCCATGCCCATGCCCGTGATCGTGGGGAGTGGAAATCAACACCCAGGCGCTGCCGCCGTTGACCACAAGGCCGATCACCGCGACGATCAATGCCTGGTCGAAAGCGATCGATTGTGGGGTAATGAAGCGATTCACACTTTCGACAATCATGACCAGTGCGAAGCCGAGCAACAGCACCGCGCTGGCGAAGCCGGCGAGGCTGTTGATCTTGCCGACACCAAAAGAAAATCGCCTGTCTGCGGCCATACGCCTGGAGATCATGTACGCGAATACGGAAATTCCCAGCGCGGTAGCGTGTGAACCCATGTGCAGCCCGTCCGCCAGCAGTGCCATGGAACCATAGAGCAGGCCGGTCGATATCTCCACGACCATCATGACGGCGGTGACGGCGACGATCAGTAGCGTCCGGTTCTCGCCCGCACGCTTCGCGTCCTGGTTGAAGACGTGGTCGTGTGTCCAGTTGTCCGTACGGTGTGTATGCACGTGGTGGTTATCCAGCTGGTTACGTCAGGGCGACGCGAGTGCCGCCAGAAGAACAGGAGTCCTACCAGCTGCCGGTATTTTCCATCGACGCCCACGGTTCCTGCGGCGCCAGCGGCTGGCCCTCCTGCAACAGCTCGATGGAGATGCCGTCTGGCGAGCGCACGAACGCCATGTAGCCGTCGCGCGGCGGGCGGTTGATCACCACGCCGCCGTCCATGAGGCGCTGGCAGGCGTCGTAGATGTTCTCGACGCGGTAGGCCAGGTGCCCGAAGTTGCGGCCGCCCCGGTAATCCTCGGGATCCCAGTTATGGGTCAGTTCCACGGTCGGGCTCTTGCCTGCCTTTGCGCTCTCCACGTCGTCGGGAGCGCATAGGAAGACCAGCGTGAAGCGCCCGCCCTCGTTGTCGTAGCGCTCTACCTCGACCAGGCCAAGCTTGTTGCAGTAGAAGTCCAGGGAATCGTCGAGGTCGCGAACGCGGACCATGGTGTGCAGGTATCTCATGGGACTCCTTCCGTTGCGGGTGTCGTGGGTGGCGGTCCGGTTATACCGGGCAGGTCATGGTAGGTCGCGGGTAAGGCAGTGGCAAGCGCCGCTAGCCGCCCAGCAGCCATGACACGACTTCCTCGACGAGCGCTGCCGCGCTCCATGACAGCAGGGGTACCAGCAGGTACAGCGTCAGGCGGATGCGCGTATGCTGGCCGGCGGGCCACTCGGGTATCGCGCGGATCTCGTTGCGGCTGCTCAGCAGCGCCGCCATGCGTTCGGGATTGGCCTTGGTCCGCGGCATGATCTCGCCGGAACCGGGCAGCAGGCTGGTGATCTCGTCGCACACCGCGTCCTTCTTGTCGCGGATGCGCCTGCGCACACCCAGCTGTGGAAACACGAACGCCGCGATGGAAAGGCAGACGTAGGCGAGCACCATGAGCAATCCCACGTACACTGACTTCGCCGACCAGGCGACGCCGACGAAGGCGTTGATCAGTACCAGGCTAACCGCCCACAGGGTCATGAGTCCCACGACCGCACCGGTCAGCTGCAGGCCGTAGCGGGAGAAGGCCGTGAGCTGGTCGACGCGCATCAGGTCGACGGCGACATGGTCATGGCCGAGGCGGCGAATCGCGGCGGCGTCACTGATCAGAACCGAGGCCGCCGACAGGCCCAGGCTCCAGGCCCCCAGGGCCGCGAGCACCGTCCAGAGCTCGCCCAGCGCGGGACCTGGGGACGTCAGCCAGGTCGAGAAACGACTGAATTGCGCCTCCTGCAGCACACCGGCAAGTACGGCGCCCGCCAGCCAGGCCCAGTGCACGAACGGGATGCGCTGCCGCGCGAACTGCTCCGCCACCGCCTGTAGTTGCCCGTCGGCCCCGTCGAGCATGGGGCGAAGGTCCGCCAGGCAGCGCTGGCCGGCCTGGCGAATCAGCGGTACGACGGAAATGAAGTAGCCCATCTGCAGGAACAGCAGTACCACGAAGACGCCGTCGATGACCGCCGTGCGCGAAGCCGCGCCCTGCGTGGCGGCAATTTTTTCCAGCGCAAACCAGAACGCGAAACCCAGCAGTGCGACGCTCGCGCCCACGATCGCCGGTGAGCGGTAAGCCGTCCGTGCACTGTCGTCCGCTTCCAGCGGAACGCTGTCCTGTGTCTCTGACATCGCGGAGCCCGTCTACAAACTGATGTCCCGGCGCCGCACCGTGCCGTCACTGGGCGTCGTCTAAAGCCGCGGCCAGGCGACTGGGCTGGCCGAACAACGACAACGCAGGGGAGATGCCGGCGTGTGCGTGTGGACGCGGCGCGATGTTGCAGTTGATCTGGACGGGTCGGCGATGTGCCGGCCGTGTCGTGGGTCTCAACAGTGGCTTGCGGGCAGCGTCCTGCGCCTCCCGGTTATTGGCAGGTTCCGGGGTTGCGCATTCATAGTAAGTTCGCCGCCTGCCGCTGGCAAGACGCTGTCCATGTAGCCGCGGGCGTTACGCGGCGGTGCGCGCCGCCGCCTGCTTGCCGGCGAGCCTGCCGGAGAACGTCGCATCGCCTACTGACATGCCGGAGCTGTAGCCGTCGGCGCGTCGCACGATTCCGCAGGCAGTGCGGCCGGCGGCGTACAGGCCGGGGATGACGTCGCGCTGGTTGGTCAGCACCTCGCCGGTCGGCAGCGTGTCGAGGCCGCCCAGGGTGAACATGGGTACGAACACGCCTCGGCCGGGGGTGAGATCGAGCGCCACCAGCGGCGGCTCCAGCCTGTCCAGCCATTCGGCCGCCTTGTGGTACTGCGTGTCCTCGCCGTTGTCGCAGTCCTCGTTGTAGGTGGCGATGGTATGTACGAGGGAACCCCGGCGCAGGCCGAGCTCCTCTTCCAGTTCCTCCACGGTCTCGCCGGTGCCGACGACGTCGGCGCCCATGAAGTTGAACTTCTCGTAGTCGCCGTAATGGTCGACGGTAAGGATGAAGTAGAAGCGGTCACCGGCCTCGTCGAGCACCGCCTGCCCGAGGCGCGCGTGGTAGACGTCCTCGTTTATGAAGCGCTGGCCCTTGTCGTTGACGACGATGCCGTGGGTGATGCTGGCGGGCGGGTAGTAGGGGATGCTGATGAAGCCCTCGTGCATGTTGATGGCTGCGCCGCCTACCGACATGCCCATCATGATGCCGGTGCCGGTATCGC
>JAWVYG010000245.1:0-5181 GCA_033722815.1 Halioglobus sp. | reverse complement strand
GTGCGCATCCGTCGAACCGATGATGCCAAACTGGTAGGGATTGACGCCGGTCTCGCGCTGCAGCTCGAGCCCGGTCTTGAGCGCCGGGCGCATGTAGTCGGCGGCGGTGGCGCGGTACTCCTCCCACTCGCCCTGCAGGTTGTAGGCGAAGGTCTCGAAGTCGGCGAACTCATCGCCGGGAGACAACTGCGGGTGGGTCTCCGAGTCGCCCTTGATCTGGGTGATCTCGGATACCGGCTCCCAGTGCATGCGCAGTGCGGCGTACCCGGCGCTGATCGGCTCCTGTTTCAGCGTCTTGCGGTCGTACATGAAGCCCTTGGACACGTTGGAGTTGTGCGGCATGGCGATGAAGCGCGCGCCGGTGCGGGACTGGGTCTGCTCCAGCCACCGCCACAGGTCCTCGGGGTATTCGCTCTGATCCGAGCCGAAGGGCAGGTAACTGCGCGCGATCTCGCCGCCATCGGGTGAAAAGACGATGCGGTGCAGGTTCGCACCGGCGGGGATGGAACTCCACTCCCAGCCGAGGAAGGAGGTGAATTCGCCCGGCGCATTGTAACGGTCCGCCACGGCCACCATCTCGTGCCAGGCCGTCGTTTCCACCGCAGTCGTGTCGCCAAAGGGATTGGGGCGGGAACCGGTAAGAGATGCATGGGCCACAGGGTCGCGACCGGCCAGGTCCGCCTTCGGCGGCAGGAAAGAGTTCAGTACCTCGCCTCCCGTGCCGTCCTCCACTGCCCAGATCATCGCCCTGAGCATGAACCAGCGCTTGAGGTTGTCCCACGGACCCATGTCCTCGAGCTCGTCGGTACCGCGGTGCGCGGCGCGCAGCACGCCCATCAACTCCGCGTGGTCGGACACAACCAGGAAATCCAGCGGGGTCTGGATCTGCACCCGCGCCCGGTGATAGGGGTGAATGACGGGCTGGCCCCGGGCCCACCGGTAGGCGGTTGCGGGGTCGGCGGTCTGGTTGCCGTTGAGGTAGGCGTCCAGCGAGTAGGAGGTGTGCAGGTGGGTATCGCCGAACAGCAGCCGACGCTCTTCCTGCGCCGTGGCCGACCCGACAGCGGCGCAGGCGACAATGGCGCAGACCAGCCTCGTAATCCGTTGCATCATGCCTGTTCCTCCGCCGCTGTTCTTGATTATTGCTCGCCCGCGCCGCAGGCAGGCTGGCTCGACGCGGCCTGCCCCGCACAGCCGCAGGTCAGGCCGGTGCGATGCCTGCAGATAATGCGCCCGACTGTTCCAGCTGCGCGGCGACACGCAGCAACAGATCCTCGCGGTAGCACGCGGCCACCAGCTGGATACCGATCGGCAGACCGGCGGCTGAGCGATGCACGGGCAGGGAAATCGCGGGCTGGCCGGTGATATTGAACGGCGCCACGTAGGGCACGATCTGCGACGATCGCGCGAGGCCCGCCAGTGCGTTGTCCGCATCGTGGAACTGCCCCAGCGGCGGCGGCGGTTCCGGCATCACAGGCGTCAGCAACAGGTCGAAGCCCTCGGCTGACCAGAACCCCGCCATCTCCCGCGCGGTGCGATGGAAGAACTCCACCGCCGCGAAGTAGTCCAGCGCGGTCGCCGACCGGCCGGGCTCGGCAATGAGCCAGGTGCCGGGTTCGACATCCGCCTCGGTCAGCGGACGCCCGATCATCGCCGCCACCCTGTCCAGTTCGGCAGCGGTCCACACGCCGTAAGCCGTCATGAAGGGCGCCACGTTGGCCTCGTAGAAGTCGTCGGCGTCCCAGATCGCCGGGCGCGCCTCCTCGACGCTGTGACCCAGCGCCTCCAGTTGTCGCGCCGCCAGGTCAACCGCCTCGACGCACTCGGGCGCCGTGGGCACCGCGGGATCGCTGGAGCGGCAGGTAAAGCCGATGCGCAGCGGCGCTCCGGCAACGCCGGGCACTTCCGTGTACGGCTGCGGCGGCGGCGGAGCGGTGTACGGATCACCCGGCATTGCGCCCTGCACTGCCTGTAAGACGGCGGCGCACTCGCGCACGGACCGGGTCAGCGCCATGCGCGCCACAAGGCCTCCCCAGGCCTCTCCCGCCTCGGGACCCAGGGAGTGGCGCCCCCGTGAGGGCTTGAGCCCGATGAGACCACAGGATGACGCCGGAATCCTGATGGAACCTCCACCGTCACCGGCATGCGCCATCGGGACGAAACCGGCGGCGACGGACGCGGCCGAACCACCGCTGGACCCCCCGGGGGTATGCTCGCGATTCCAGGGGTTGCGCGTCGGCCCGCGCAGCAGCGGCTCCGTGCTCGGCATGAGGCCGAACTCGGGTGTGTTGGTCCTGCCCAGTATCACCAGGCCCGCCTGCCTGAACCGGGTTGTCATGTAGCTGTCGGCAGGTGCGATATACCCGGCGTCCGCCAGGGCGCGGTTGCCGGCGTGGTAGGGGTCACCCGCGGAGAAGCCGTCGAGGTCCTTCAGCAGGAAAGGCACACCCCGGAAAGGCCCCTCGGGCAGGTCACCGCCGGCCTCTTCCCGCGCCCGGTCGAAGCGCGTGTGAATCACCGCGTTGAGCGCATCGTTGCCCCGTTCGATGCGCGCGATGGCCGCGTCCACCAGCTCCAGCGGTGAGACCTCCCCGCTCGCGACCAGCGCCGCCTGGGCGGTGGCGTCCATGTGTGCAAATTCATCCTGCGGTTCGTGGTTGGCGCTCATGACAGTTCCCGATTCATCCGATGTTGCTGATTGCGAAAGATTGCTGCACACACTAGTGCAAAGCGTAACGACTGACAATCGCTCGGGGGCAGAACCGGCCGCACGCGTGTCCGGCGCAGCCACGCCGCCTGCGCCGGTGCAGCTCCCCGCGCACTGGCAGGGCGCTGGCAGCGCACAGCAACATGTGTGATAGTTGATCATCACCTTGACGGTCATCGGGTAGCGCACGAGATGGAACCGGGATTACGGCAGGTGAGCTGGGGCCTGGGCGCACTGGCAATCAGCCTCCCCGCCGTCTTTTTCCTCATGACAATGGCCATTGGCTCCGGCACCGATGCGACACCGTCGGATCTGCGCAAGCCGCTCGATGCCGCCGCGTTCCGTGTGCTGTCCGGTGGCGCCGAGACACGGGACGGCACGCTCAGGTTTAACAGCTTTACTCCGTTTGCCGATGCCCACCACGCCCTCGCCGTATGGTCGGGAAATGTCGACGCCGCGCAACTGCCCTTCCTCAGTTATCGCTCGAGGGTTATCGACAATCGCACGTCGATCAACCTGACCTGGCGCCGGGCGGACGACCCGGACGAGGTCCACGGCGCGGCGCTGCCCGTGAACGCCGCGGGCATCTCCGCGGTCAACCTGTCCGCATCGCCCGCGTGGCGCGGTGACATCGTCGAGGTCGGCATACTTGTCGTGGCGCAGGCAGGCGATACTGCCGCGTCCGTCTCCGACCTGGCGCTGGAGTCACACTCACGGCTGCTGGTAGTGCGCGCGCTGGTGACGCAATGGACTGCGTTTCGCGGTTGGACGCATCGCTCGCTGAACTACCTCAGGTCGCACCCCGGCGAAAACGGTATATCCGCGCTGCCCTACGCCGCCATGTGGTCCGCCCTCGCCGCGTTGACCCTGCTGGCGCTGGGCCGCTTCGCGGGCAACATCGGTGGCATCGCGTTCGCGGTGACGTTCTTCGTGCCCTGGATCGCGCTGGACATGCTCTGGCAGCGGGAACTGCTGACCCAGCTCGACGCCACGAAGCAGCGCTTCGAGGGCGTCGACATGGCGCAGCGGCACCTGGCAGACGAGGACAGCGCAATCTACGGCTACGCGACCCGCCTCAAGCGCGAGTTCCTGCCCGAGCGTCCCGCGCGCGTCTTCCTCTTCGACAGCGCCACAGGCCACGACTACCGCAGGCTGAAGACGCAGTTCTACCTGCTGCCGCACAACATCTACAACTTTGGCAACAGGGTGCCGCGCCCCGCGCTGCGCAGGGGCGACTATGTGCTGGTACTGGGTGGCAACGGCGAACCGACGTTCGATGCGGCGACCTCGCAACTGGTGTGGAGTCGGGGGCCGCAGGCGCAGGCCGTCGAACTGGACGCCGCCGCTGCGGGACGCCTGTACCAACTGACCGACCCGGCGCTGGAATCACGCGGCGATGGCTGAGACCGTGTCCTGGGTCGGCCTGGCTATCGCACTGCTGCTGCCGTGGCTGTGTGGCTCCGTGTGGGTCTGCCTGCTGCTGCGTGGAACCGGCCGCGCCAATGCTGCGCTGCTGCTCGGCCAGGGCTTTTTCGTGGGGCACTTCGGCGTAACGTTGTTGCTTCGCCTGTGGGATGCCATAGGCCTGCCCCTCGGCTTCCTCCCCCTGTCCATCGTGCTGGCGCTCTTGAGCCTGGCGGGACTGCTGCTGTTGCGCGGCAGGCGCACTGTCGCCGTTGCGGCGTCGGCGCGCGGGCGTACCGGTCCCGCAGCCGCGCTGTGCATCGGCGTACTGCTGCTGATGCTGCTGTCGCGCTACGTGGTGCTGGCGCAGGAACTGCTGCTGCGACCGCTGTACGGCTGGGACGCCTGGATGAACTGGGTGCCGAAGGCCATCGTGTGGTACCACCACGGGTCGCTGGTGGATTTCGTCAGCCCCGCCGCCTGGCTCAATCCGGGGCCGGCGGAGACCTATACACTGGGTAACACCGAGGCGTGGGACTACCCGATCAGCGTGCCGCTGATCCAGTTGTGGGCCATGCTGGCGGCCGGGACGACCGACCACCCCGCGTTGTACCTGTCCTGGCTGTTGACGCCCCTGTGCCTGGCGCTGCTGCTGTACGGGCACCTGCGCCTGGCGGGCCTCGGGTCGGCGGCATGCATCGGCGCCTGCTACGTCCTGCTCAGCATGCCGTATATCAACGTCCACACCGCGCTGGCGGGCTACGCCGACCTGTGGCTGGGGGCGGTTTTCGGCGCGGCCGTCTGCGCGCTGTACGAGTGGAGCCAGTGCAGGCAGTGGCGCCACGCGGTACTGTGCCTGGTGCTGGCGGCGTTCTGCGCACAGATAAAGGTGACGGGCATCTTCCTCGGCCTGATCGTCGTCGCGCTGCTACTGCGCGCCTGGCTGCGCCTGTCGCCGTGGCAGGACCTGCTGGCGGCAGCGGCGATGCTCGCCGGCTTCGCCGTCCTGATGACCGCCGGCGCCTCGTTCACGCTGCCGCACCTCGGGCAGGTGGTGCTCGGCTGGGAGG
>JAWVYG010000244.1:0-5193 GCA_033722815.1 Halioglobus sp. | reverse complement strand
CGAGAACTTCAACCTGCACAGCGCCAACACCATCCGCTACTTCGGCGACGACGACCGGCAACAGCTGCGACAGCAGCTCGCACAGCAATTGCCGGGCTGCGCGGACTCACTGGACTTCCTGCTGGACCGCGGGCAGTGGCCGGGTCAGGATACCTACGGCATGTCGCGCACCCTGTGCCTGCTGCTCTCGGTGGGCTGCCGCGCCATCGTCATGGACGACGACGTCCTGTGCAGCGCCATCGATTCACCCTTCGCCGCCGCGGGTGTGCGCTTCGCCGACAGCATGAACGAGGTGGACTTCTACCCCAGCACCGATGGCTGGCGTCGGCGCTTCGGACCGCGCGCGGAAAACCCGCTGACCTCGCACCTGCAGTGCCTCGGCCTGGGCATCGGCGACGCACTGCATGCACTGGGCATCGACGCCGACGATGACACGTACCTTGCCGACAGCGAGTACCGCGTAATGCGCCGCCTCGGGCCCGACAGCCGCGTGCTCATCACCCAGAACGGCACCTTCGGCGACCCCGGCACGCAGGACACGAGCTGGTGTTTCAACCTGCAGGGCGATTCGCTGCAGCGCCTGCTGGACAATCCCGACTCGCTGCAGGCGAAGCTGGCGACGCGGCAGTACTGGATGGGCTTCTCGCGCGCGACGTTTTCCACCCAGGGTGCGCTGTCACAGGTTACGGGGCTGGATAACAGCGTCGTGCTGCCGCCCTACTTCCCCGCCTGGCGCGGCGAGGACCAGGTGTTCGGCGCGATGGTGCACTTCCTGTACCCCGGCTCGCTGGTGCTCAACTACCCGTGGGCCGTACCGCACCTGCCGCTCGAAGAACGCACCGGACGCATCGACGACAGCGCGGGGAGGGCGGACATGGGGCTGGTCGAATCCTGGCTGAACGAGCGGGCGCGAGACGTACCCAACCCGGATTTCACTGCCAGGCTCGCTGCCCTGGCGCAAGTGCTGCGCGATGTGCGGGACAAACCGGACGAGGATCTTTCACGGGACTATCGCCTGGCACTGGGCGCGGCGCACGCGGCGGCGGTAAGCAGCCTGACGGCGCAGATGCGCGACGCGCCCGAGGCGCACAAGCCCTGGCGCGCCCTGCTTACCCAGCGGCGGCAGGGCTACCTCGCCGCGCTGGGCAGACCGGACGTGCCGGTGCGAGTCGACGGGGTGGCGGACGATACGCCCGAGGCGGTGGTGTGGGATCACCTGCGCCGCTATTGCGGGTCTTTCGCAAAATGTCTCGAGGACTGGCCTGCAATCCGCGACGCCGCCGCGGCCATCGCGGCCAGCGGCGACTGACTACCAGGCGTAGGCCAGCTCGAGGCCGTAACTCTGCTGCCGTCCCGGGAAGTACGAGGCGGCACCGATACCCCCGGTGCTGATAACGCCGGTACCCACGTACTCCTCGTCAAACAGGTTGTTGACGTAGGCCGCCACTTCCAGCCCTTGGACGGCAATGTGACCAAATGCGACACGCGCGGTGGAGGTCGCCGACACCCGTGATCTGCGCCGCGTGCATCTAATGATAAGTACACTATGGTGTATTTATTCTCCCGAGTAACCATTTTATAATTCCCTGCACCAGCGGCCGTGTATTGCGCCGCCGGGCCGCAACAGGAGGCAGACGCAATGGGCGCGGCAGCTCCCGGACGCCGGGAACGCAAGAAGAAGGCCCTGCGGGCCAGGATCGTCACCGATTGCTGTACGCTGATCGCCGATATCGGCGTGGACGGCACGACCCTCGAGGCCCTGTGCGACCAGGTCGATATCTCGAAGAAGACCTTCTACAACTACTTCGATTCCAAGGACAGCCTGCTGCTGGAGATCTGCCAGTCGCACCTGGTGGCGGGCATCGCGGCCGCCCTCGACACCGCGATGGCCGAGGGCGGCGACTGCGCGGCGCAGCTCGACCTGGTATTTACTGCGCTGGCCGAGGGACAGGCAGAGCCGCAGCGCTTCGACGTGGAGCTGATCGACTACCTGGTCAGCAACTTCGTCCGCAACCGCGGCGCCAGCGTCGGGCTGCTGGACGAGATGAACGCGCACTTCACGCGCTTTTTCGACCACCACCGCGAGTCGCTGCGGCAGGGCTACAGCCCGCAGTTCTGCGGCGAGATGGTGGTGGGCATGATCGTATCGGTGGCGCTGAACTGGATCAACCACCCGGAGGCGACCAGCGCCCAGGCGCTGCCGCAGCTGTGCGCCTTCATCCAGCAGAGCATGCTCACCGCACCGGCCGGGGAGGCCGCGTAAGCCGTGTCCGCCGTTCTCGATCCCACCGTCAGCGCGAAAATAGCCGAACTGGCGGACGCACAGTCGCTGGCATTCCTGACCCGCGGCAACACCCGGCGCAGCGTGCCGTTCACGCTGACGCCGTGCCCGGTCAGCGCGCAGGCGTTCGCGCAGCTGCGCGCCGCCGCTCCCCTGCTCGGGCTGCTGACGCAGCGCATCGCCGACGACGCCGATCTCGTGCAGCGGGTACACGCACCGCTGGCCAGCGCAGACGCCTTCTTCGCCGAGCTGCTTGCCACCCACGAGCGCCTGCACAGCCGGGCGGGACAACTCGCGCGGGTGCCGCTGCTGCTACAGCGCAGCGATTTCATGATCGACGCCGAGGCCGGCGCGCGGCTGGTCGAATGCAACAGCATCGCCGCGGGCATGGCGCCCTTCGGCGAACAGGTCGCGGGCCTGCACGCAAAGCTGGCGGTGGGCTTTCCGCAACTGTTTACGCAATACCTGAGTGAATTGCCCGGCGCGCTGCTGCCCAACGAAGCCGGTAACGCAATGGCCGCCGCCATGGCACAGGCCGCGGCCGCTATCGCCCGCGATATCGACGACGACGGGCCCCTGCGCGTGCTGATGGTGGTGCAGGAGAACGAGGACAACGTGTTCGACCAGGCCCTGCTGGCCGACGCCCTGCAGCGACATGGCGTACAAACCCACCGCCGCACCCTGCGCGAACTCCACAGCCAGCTGGCAGGTGGCCGCAACGACGCGCTGGTACTGGCGGATGTCGGCATCGTCCACGTGGTGTACCTGCGCGCCGGTTACGACTTCCGGGACTACGTGGCGCAGGACCTGGACACGCAGCGCTGCTGCGACGCGCTGCAGGATACGCGGGTATTCATCGAGCGGCATCGCGTGGCGCTCAACGCGACGGTGGCGCAGCAGCTGGCCACGAGCAAGCGCATGCAACTGCAGCTGGCCGCGGACAACGGCGCCCTGCTGCAACAACTGGATTTCGAACCGGCCGCGGTGGAACGATTGCGCAGCGTCTTCGCGCCCATGCAAGAGGTAACTGCGCACTCGGCGGCAATGCTGCGCGAAGCCGGTGAGGCGCAGCGCTGGGTACTGAAAAACCAGGGCGAGGGTGGCGGACACTGCCTGTTCGGCGACGACATACCTGCGCGCCTTGCACAAATGCACGAGCGCGATTACGGCGCCTGGACGCTGATGCAGCGATTGCGCCCCGCCGGTCGCGACACGCCCACGCTGCTATTCAGGCACGACGGCTTCGAACAAGTCAGCGACCTGACCAGCGAGATCGGCCTGTTCACCGCACACCTTGCGCAGCAGGCATTACATGACAATGGGGACCTCCCCGGTTACCTCGGCTACCTGGTGCGCTCCAAGCCGCCGGGCGTGGCGGAAGGCGGCATCCACAGCGGCTCGGGAGCCCTCGATTCGCTGTACCTGCTCGACTAGAGCGCACGGCGATTCGCTGTGGCGGCACGCGCCACCGACAGCGCTCCGTGCGATGGCGGGTAGGATTGTATATTATCGCTGCAGATCTTCTGTCCAGGGGATTCCCCGATGAACCAACCACTACCCTCCGCACCGGTAACCAGCGCACAGGCCTGGCTGGGTGAGGACCTGGCCGGACGCGGCGAGTGGCTGCGGCCGTTCTCAGACGATGAAATTGCCGAGCTGGAGGCCGCGGCGCGCGCTGCGCTGTACAATCGCAAGACGCCGGCGGAACTGCGCCGCGAAGATTTCGACCTGCCACTGCTGTCGCGCGCGTCGCGGGAATGGCTGCAGGTACTGAACGAGGGGCGTGGCTTCCTGCTGCTACGCGGCCTGCCCGTCGAGGACTGGGGTTTCGACCTGTCACAGCGAGCCTATGTCGCGCTGGGCCTGTTGCTGGGAGAGCTGGCGTCCCAGAATGCCGCGGGCGACCTGCTGGGTCACGTGCGCGATACCGGCGAGGACCCGGACGACCCGGCCGTGCGCCTGTACAAGACCAACCGCGCCCAGGGCTTTCACGTAGATGGCGCGGACATCATCGCGTTGCTGTGCCTGCGGCGCGCGCGCAGCGGCGGTGAGAGCCGCATCGTCAGCTCGGTCTCCGTGTTCAACCGCATCCTCGAGCGGCGGCCGGACCTGGCACAGCTGATGTTCGAGCCCTTCCATTTCGACCGACAGGAGGAGCACGCGGAGGGTGAAGACCCTACCTTCGCCATTCCGCTGGCGTACTACGACGGCGATCACCTGACGATGTTCTACATCGGCTGGTTCATCCGCGACGCCCAGCGACACGCGCACGTGCCGCGCCTCACGGCGGCGCAGGCAGAACTGCTCGACATGATCGACGCGACCGCCGACGAACTTGCGCTGGATATGGACTTCCTGCCTGGAGATGTCCAGCTGCTGAAGAACTCCACCATACTGCACGGGCGCAGCGCCTTCGAGGACTGGCCGGAACCGGAACGCCGGCGCCACCTGCTGCGCCTGTGGATCAACGCGCGCAACGAGTTCGACGATGGCGGCAATATCGTCAAGGGGATTCCCACCGTCGAAGGCAGCGTATCCGATGCGCAGTTGCTGCGCGCGGCGCAGAAGCAGTGATCATGCTTTACATCGTCAACCTCACCGTCATCGGTATCGCGGTGATGATCCACTACGAGTTCCTGCACAGGATTACCCTGCTGCTGCCCAATATGCATCTGCGGCACCGCTTTCGCATCGTGCTCGGCGTCTTCCTCGCACTGACCGCCCACGCCGCGGAGGTGTGGATCTTCGCCATCGCCTTCTACTTTATGCATCACGCCGAGGGCTGGGGCTACCTGACAGGTAATTTCGAGGGCACGCTGCTGGACTGCGTGTACTTTTCCTTCACCAGTTACACCACGCTGGGTACGGGCGATATCGAGCCCTGGGGAGACCTGCGCTTCCTGGCCGGGCTG
>JAWVYG010000243.1:0-5195 GCA_033722815.1 Halioglobus sp. | reverse complement strand
TGTCAGTTGGCGTATTGCCCACTCTCAACACCGCTTACCTGGGCCCGCGACAATGACAGTAGAGGTAGCGCCCGCGGGGAGGAGCCCCGCTGAGGGAGCGTGCGAAGCCAGGGATGGCTGAGCTCGAGCTGCCATGGATGGCGCTTTTGCGTCTCCCTCAGTAAAACGCCTCCCCGCGGACGATGCCGTGTGATTGAATGAGCTAAGTCGGTTGTGATATGAACAACAAGACACTCGCGTACTCAAAAATTGCTGCATTGCTGGCCCTCACTGGCTGCAGCCCCGCAGACGACCCCACCCTGTTCCCGGAATTCGATGCGGCGACGGCAACGCCGCCGGCGGTGCTGCAGCCGACGCAGTACAACCCGCAGCGCAACCTGTACTGGGGCGACCTGCACGTGCACACCAGCTACTCGACCGATGCCTATACCAACGGCGTGCGCGCCACGCCCGATGACGCGTACACGTTCTTCAAGGGGGGCGAGATCGAGCATGCGGCGGGTTACGGCATTAGCATGCAGCGGCCGCTGGACTTCGCGGCGGTGACGGATCACGGCGAGTACATCGGGCTGCTGCGGGCCACGGACCCGGACCTGCCTCTGAAGTCGCGGGGGTTACGGGAGCGGTTGCTGGAAGACGGCAAGCTGTTCAACACCAGCCTGCTGGCGCGCACCATGATCGGCTTCAGCCTGCAGGACGCGGTGCAACCTGGATGGCAGGATATCAGTCGCGCGGCCTGGAAAGACATCGTCGACGCCGCCGAACGCCACAACGATCCCGGGCGCTTCAGCGCTTTTATCGGCTACGAGTGGTCGTCCATGCCCGGGGACAGGAACCTGCACCGCAACGTGATCTACCGCGGCAGCAGCGTACCGGAGCTGCCCTTCAGTTCCGTGGACTCCGAGGATCCGCGCGACCTGTGGGCCGCGCTCGAACAGCAGCGCAGCCGTGGCATGGAGGTATTCGCCATCCCGCACAACGGCAACGTGAGCGACGGGCGCATGTATGACGACGCGATGTTCGACGGCGAGCCCATGGGCGCGGAGTACGCCCGCCGTCGCATGGCCAACGAACCGGTGAGCGAGATCTTCCAGGTCAAGGGCTCTTCCGAGACCCACCCGGTGCTCTCGCCGCAGGATGAATTCGCGGGTTTCGAGATTTACGACACGCAGCTGGCCCAGAGCCAGGACTATTCGCGCCCCGAGGGCAGTTACGTGCGCGACGCGCTGCGCACCGGGCTGGAGATGTCCCACGCGGAGGGCTTCAATCCCTACCGCTTCGGTGTCATAGGCAGTTCCGACGGGCACAACGCCAGCTCCCCCGTGGAGGAGGACAACTACCACGGCAAACTGCCCATCCTCGACGGCAGTGCGGCCCTGCGCATGGGTGAAGCCACCTACTGGCCGCCCGATTTCATGGCCGGCGGCTGGCGCTGGAGCGCCGCGGGGCTAGCGGCGGTATGGGCGGAACAGAATACGCGCGCGTCGATCTTCGACGCTATGCGGCGAAGGGAGACCTACGCCACCTCCGGCCCGCGGATCACCGTGCGCTTCTTCGGCGGCTGGAACTACCCGCAGGCGCTGCTGCAGCAACAGGACTGGATCGACGCCGCGGGGCAGTCGGGCGTGCCCATGGGCGGGACGCTGCCGCCGCGGGCCGCGGACGCACCGAGCTTTGCACTGTGGGCGATGCGCGACCCCGACAGCGGCAACCTGGATCGTGTCCAGGTGATCAAGGGCTGGGTCGACGCGCAGGGCGAATCCCATGAGAAGGTCTTCGACGTCGCCTGGTCCGGCGGCCGCGAGCTGGCCGCGGACGGCTCCCTGCCGCCAGTTGGCAGCACGGTGGACGTGGCCGGCGCCAGTTACAGCAACAGCATCGGCGCCCAGCAGCTGGCGGCCGTTTGGATCGATCCAGCATTCGATCCGTCGCTGGAGGCGTTCTACTACGCCCGCGTGATCGAAATCCCCACGCCGCGCTGGACCACCTACGACGCCAGGAAGCTGGGCATAGACGCTCCCGAGCCGACCAGCCTGCAGGAGCGCGCCGTCACCTCGGCGATCTGGTATGCACCCGCGGCGAGCGAATCGACGACAGGACGCCTGGCGGTGCGATAAATATCGCTGTGAGAGACGCTTGCTGTCGGTGTAGGATAACGGCCTCATCGACTGCCTGGACACCTTAGTGCTGCACACCGCCACAAGCGACAACAGCGAGACCTACAAGGGCCTGACCTACCCCTGGGGTCGCGGCTGGGGCCCGCAGCCCGGGGAGGCATTCCAGGTTGCCGAGGGAGTGTACTGGGCGCGCTTCTCCATGCCGATGTCGCTGGATCACATCAACCTCTGGCTGTTGGAAGACGACGACGGCTGGACGGTCGTGGACACCTGCCTGAACATGTCCAGCGCCCGACAGACCTGGGAGACGCATTTCGCCGGGATCATGGGCAACAAACCGGTCACCCGGGTCATCTGCACCCACCTGCACCCGGACCACGTCGGGCTCGCCGGCTGGATTACGGAGCGCTTCGACTGCCGCCTGTGGATGTCGCGCGAAGAGTTCCTGATGTGCCGCGCAATGGCGGCCGACACCGGTCGCTCCGCGCCGGATGTCGCCATCCGCTACTACCGCGCGGCGGGCTACGACGAGGAACAGCTGGATCTCTACCGCAGCAAATTCGGCAATTTCGGCCGCGCCATATCCGCCCTGCCCGACAGCTTCCGCCGCCTGGTAGACCGCGAGACGATCACCATCGGCGGTCGCTACTGGCAGGTCATCGTCGGGCGCGGCCACTCGCCCGAACACGTCACCCTGTATTGCCCGGCGCTGAAGTTGCTTATCTCCGGCGACCAGGTGCTGCCGCGTATTACCCCCAACGTCAGCGTGTTTCCCACCGAACCCGAGGGCAACCCGCTGGAGGAATGGCTGCGTTCCAGCGCACGACTGCGGGAGATGCTGCCCGACGACCTGCTGGTCCTGCCCGCCCACGAGGCTCCCTTCTATGGGCTGCACGTGCGCCTGAGCCAGCTCATCGAAAGCCACCGCGAGGACCTCAACAGCCTGTTCCACTTCCTCCGCGAACCGCGTCGCGCAGTGGACTGCTTCCCCCCACTTTTCACCCGCGAAATCGACGAGGCCTCCCTGGGCCTGGCCACGGGCGAGACGATGGCCCACCTGAACTGCCTGCTGGCCCGGCGGCGTATCGCCCGCAGCCAGGACGAGCAGGGCGTGTTCTGGTACACGCAGGTCGCCGCCACCGCCGACTTCGAAGACTGAGGCCCCCCGGGGGTACTCCCCTGAAATACTCGGTTTTCAGGGGCCCTCCTGCACGTCAGGTATCACCTGTTAAACCGCACCCCCACGATTCGGGAGAATTTTTGCCGGCCTGTTAGACAATTTATATATTTTGTCTAATATCTCTGTAGTACACCCCACAAGAACCACGCTGGCAAGCGCACCGAGCGGCGCTCCGGAGATATAAAATGACATCATCAGTAACACGCCTGGCGCTCCTCGCAGTCGCAGGCTTATTCATCATAGGCGCGGGCTGTGAGTCTGCGCCTGTCAATCCGTTCTTCGCGGACTCCCTGGTCCCCATCGGCCATGGCAACTCGGCCCAGACGGATAACATCGACATCAACGGCCCCGAGGGCCCGTCCGAGACGTTGACGCCCGCGGACATGACCTACACGCACCTCGGCCCCGCCCACTTCGGCATCGCCATCTCACCGGAATACCCCAATGGCAAGCGCGCCATCTGGAGTAACGGCGGCGACAGGATCTCCAAGCTGGACTACGACACGCTCGCCGTGATCGACGAGTATCCGCTGACCGCAGATCCGCTGATGACGCCGGCTGAGGCCGACGCCGAGATCGCCCTGCTGGACAGCCTAAGCGGGGCCGACCTGGCCAATGCCGGTTTTGCCCTGGCCATCGAGTACCTGCTGGGCCTTGCCGGTGTCTACTACCTGCTGGATAGCGACAACACGCTTTTCGTGGGCGGTTCCGACTCCATCATCGCCTACCGGGACGTGGATCCGAATCCCGCCGACCAGAACTCCGCCATCGAGATGCGCGACGAGTGGCTCAAGCCCGCGGGCATCGGCGGCAACTTCGTCGGCGCCAACCTGACCTTCGACGGCAAGATCTGCATGGTGACCAACGAGGGCTGGATCGTTCTGGTGGAACGCGACTTCAGCAGCTACCAGGCCATCCAGCTGCCGGGCGGTGAGAACGCGGCCGCCCACAACGACTACGTGGTCAACGTGCTGGGCTTCCGTCCCGGCGCGGCGGACTGGGTGCGCAACAGCATGGCCATCGATGAAGACGGCGGCATCTACGTGCCCTCCTTCGAGACCATGCACAAGGTGGTCTGGAACGGCACCTACCTGTCCATCGACGAAGCCGACGGCGCCTGGCACGTACCGTACAGCAACACCGGCGGCAAGGGCTCTGGCGCGACACCCTCACTCATGGGCTTTGGCCCGGATGAGGAGCATTTCGTCGTCATCACCGACGGCAACGACATCATGAATGTCGAGGTGTTCTGGCGCGACGAAATCCCGGCTGGCTGGGTAGCGCCGGCCGGTGCACTGTCGAACCGCACCGCGGGACTGGCGCCTGCCGACATGGGCAACCCGAGCATCACGGCGATCCAGAGCGAGCAGTCCGTGGTCGTCGGCGGCTACAGCGTATTCGTGGTAAACAACGAGCCGACCTCCGTGCCCGCCGGCTTCCCGCCCGCCGCGCGCACCGTGCTCGTGGGCTTCGCCGGTAACGACCCCGCCTTCGCACCGCGCGGCATCCAGAAGTTCACCTGGAACCCGCTGACCAAGACCTTCAGCGAGGCATGGGTGAATACTTACGTGACCTCCGCCAACAGTGTGCCGATCTTCTCCACGGCCAACAACACGCTGTACACGGTCGGCGCGCGCAACGGCGACTGGACCATGGAAGCCGTGAACGGCTACTCAGGCCTGTCCAAGACGCACTACGTGACCGGCTCGGCGCGTTACAACAGCCTGTTCTCCGGGATGAACCTCGACTACGAGGGTCGTATCCTGCATACCACGGCCTTCGGCATCGTGCGCTACGAGCGCACACCCCCCGGCGGTCCCTGACCCGGCAAAGCGCAGCAATGCAAGGCCGCCCCAATCGGGCGGCCATTTTTTGCCTATCCGCTCTGAGGTTCATTC
>JAWVYG010000242.1:0-5201 GCA_033722815.1 Halioglobus sp. | reverse complement strand
TCATGTGTATCATACTCATCATCAGCGTCGGGATGCTGGCGTCCTCCAGCGCGCGCGCAATGGCGGCGTCGTCCTCGCTGATCTGAAACTGGGGCTGAGCTGCTTCACTCATGTACTGGCCTCCATATAAGGGTGGCTACTGGCTGACCGGCGGCGCGAACGTGGGATTGCGCCCCTCGCGCACGTCGTCCAGGCGAATGTTCGCCGCCTCGCGCCAGGCCTCTTCGGAAAGGATGTAGAAGCGCCCGTCCACGATGGCGTCGTGGACGCGCTGGGCCATGACCTCGGGGCCGAGGCCGGAGGCCGTACTGTCCGCCAGGGCCTGCATCACCATGTCGCGCTCACCGGTCTCGACGATGTCACCCTCCCCCGCGTAGCCCGCCGCCGAGCGGTTGCGTTCGGAGGCCGCGATACCGGTGTTGATCGCCTCGGGGCACAACACGGACACCTTCACATTCGGCGCGTGGAAGGACAGCTCGTGGTACAGGGACTCGCTGAGGGCCAGGACCGCGTGCTTGGTCATGTGGTAGATGCCCGAGTAGGGCATCGCGGTGACCGCCGCCATGGACGCGGTATTCACCACGTGGCACTCGTCGCCCTGGGCCTGCATGATGGGCACGAAAGTGCGAATGCCGTGGATGACGCCCCAGACATTGACGCCCATCTGCCACTCGTAGTCCGCCAGGCTCTCCTCCCACAGCACGCCCCCGGCGAAGACACCGGCGTTGTTGCAGGCCACGTGGATTGCGCCGTACTCCGCCAGTGCCGCGTCCGCCAGCGCCTGGACATCTTCCGCCCTGGATACGTCGGTCTTAACGCCGATACAGCTGCCCCGCCCGCCCAGCTCTGCCACCGTCTTGTCCAGGGCAGACTGCTCGATGTCACCGATGACCACGTTCATGCCCTTGGCCAGAAACAGTTCGGCCATGGCGCGGCCTATGCCGCTGGCGCCGCCGGTTATAACCGCAGTTTTGCCTGCAAATTCCTTCATGTCATACCGTCCTGCATGGGGGTTGGTTGTGTTAAATGGTTATAGTGCCGTGCTGTCGTCGATCAGGCCGAGCATTAACTTGCCCGCCTCTGTGTAGGTATTTTCGCTGATAAAGGCGTGCTGCGTGCCCGTATACATATCGCGGAAGGCGCGCTCGAGCCGGTTACCCTCGCGGATCGCCGTGGTACCCGCGGCCAGGTGCGCAAACTCGACGATTTCACGGCTGGCCTCGGTAGCGTACGTGGCGGCGATGCGCATGTCCGCGCGCATCTGCGGCGTCAATTCCTCGCCCTGCTCCAGTCGTACCTCCATTTCGGTAAAGGTATCAATCACCAGGCGGTGGGCGGCGCGCCACATACCCTCATGGTGCGCCAGGTTGCGCTGAAAAGTGAGCTTGTTCGCGATGGAATTGGCCTCGCCCATGCGCGTCTTTTCCTTCGCGAGCGCGACGACGTCATCAATAGCACTGCGCGCAACCCCCAGGGCCCATGCGGCGTGGCCACAGCCCGTCAGGGGCATGACGCCAAATCTATATACCGCGCCGCCACGCTGCGCGGTGCGGGTGAACAATTCATAGGTACGGTATTCAGGCACAAAAACATCCTGCAACTCATAATCATAGCTACCAGTACCCTTCAGCCCCTGCACATGCCAGCCGTCGGTGAAGGTCACGTCCTCCCGCGGCACCACGGCGACGGTCATCAATGGCAGCACACCGTCCGCTGCCATCACCATCTCGCCGTTGTCCATCGGCAGAAAGCCTGCGCAGACATACTCGGAGTGACCGGTGCCGCTGCCGAACTGCCAGGCGCCGGTTACGCGATACCCGCCTTCGACCTTCTCGCCGGTGCCGTTGGGAAAAAACTGCCCGCCCATGGTGACGCGGTTGTCGTTGGCGGTGAACACTTCCTCGAAGCCGGCGTCGGGCAGGTAGGCGGCCGCGAAACAGGCCGAGGGAAAGTTCGCGATGCCGATCCAGCCCAGCGAACCGTCCTGGCGAGCCAATTCCACCCAGGTGTCGATCAACTCGGCAAAGCCGGGCTCGTGACCGCCGGCGGCGGCGGGATTCATGAATTGCATCAGGCCGCTGTCCCACAGGGCCTGCACTAACGGTTCCGTCAGCGTGCGTCGTTCCTCCGAGGGGCCGGCCTCGGCCAGGGCGATGGATTCAATGGATTGGGCCATGGCCAACCCGTTCTCGTGTGCGGGGGCATTCATCGACATCTCCTTGCGGCGGGCGCCGGACAGCGAATTGAGCTTCAGGTTAATAACCGTTAACCTAACGCCGAAAGGGAGTGAGGTCAATGGCCGAGACGGCACGCACAGCCAATACCCGTGAACAGATTCTCGAGGCCGCGGAAAACCTGTTCGCGAGCCAGGGCTACCAGGCCACCACGATCAAGCAGGTGGCGGGCGCCGTGGGTATCCGGGGTCCCGCAATCTACAAGCACTTCGACAGCAAGCGCGCCCTGTTCGAGGCGGTACTGGAAGGCCTCTTCGCACCGTTCCTGGCGTTGATGGACGACGAGGCAGCGGCCGGCGGCAACCTCGACGGTGTGGTCGCACAGCACCTGGGCAATCCCAACGCCTCGCGCATCGTGCAGCACGCAACGCTCTCGGGTGGCGAGGACCTGGCCCTGCTGGTGGAGCGCTGGTACCTGCCCTTCTTCCACGACGTGCGCGAGCTGGCGGCAACGGAGGGCGAATTTTCACCCGTTGTCGTCATGGCGTTCCACAGCATGCTGCTCGGTTACCTGACCCTGGCCCCGCTGCACCAGGCGATCTTCGAGATCGACCCCCTGAGCGCGGATGCCGTTGGCGAGATGCTGCGGTTGCAGTCGGAACTGGTTGCGCAGCTGGCAGCACGAACCTGAGCGAACGGCACGAGCTCGCGCGGGCCGGGTGCGGCGCTATCGGCCGACCTCCCCCACCATCGAAAACAGCGATAACAGGAAGAATCCAAGCGTTATCGTGATGATCGACAACAGCGTCGACAGCACGGTGATGTTCGCGGCCAGCGTGCCGTCGCCGCGCGCCGCCACCACCATCACGTAGCCGGAGATGGCCACGGGCGTGGCAAGCAGCAGGAACAGCACGCCCAGGGGCTCGCCGCGCACACCCATGGCGAGAGCCAGCATCACCCCGACGAGCGGTGACACCAGCAGGCGCCAGGCACAGGCCTCCCACGTGATCGCATCGGCACGGTACAGCCCGGACAGTTTCATCGCGCCGCCTATACAGACCAGCATCAGGGGCAGGAAGAACGCCGACAGGCCGCGGCTGGCGGGCTCCATGAACTGCGGTACCGGCAGTGCCGCCAGCGAGTAGGCGATACCCGCACCGATGCCGAGTACCAGTGGGTTGCGAACAACGCCCAGCAGTATCCTGCCGACGCCCGTATCCCCGCCCAGCGTGACGTTGAGCACCCACACCGCGAGGATGTTGTACAGCACGGTCATGACGGCAACAGGCAGTGCGGCCAGACCGGTGGCCGAGGGTCCGTATGCCGCCACCGCGAGGGCCAGGCCGATGATGGCGAGGTTGGAACGAAAGGCGGCCTGCACGAAGATGCCCTGCAGGCGCCGCGGATGCCCGCGCAGGTGCGAGTACCACCAGCTGAGCCCGAGGACGATCAGTGTCGACAACACCCCCGCGGCCAGGTAGGTGGCATTGGCCATATCGCGGTAATCAACCTGCACGGCGCCGGCGAAGAGCATGACCGGCAGGCCGAAGCGGAAGGACAGGTCGGAAATGCGATCGTTCAGCGCCTGGGACAACAGGCCGACGCGGTGCAGCAGGAGCCCCAGCACGACCCAGCCGAACGTGGGCAGGGAGATGGCCAGGGAAATATAGAACAGCGACAGTGTTTCGGCGGCGGACAATGGCAGGCCCGTGGTCGGAAAAGGCCATTATGCCAGTCGCGCGCTGCCAGCGCCCATGCGGGGAGGTGCTCGATCGGCCACGACTGGCGGCTCGGCTCAACGCCTTGCGGGTTGGCAACGCGGGCGCGCAGCGGCGCCCTGCTCAGGATTCGGGAGAGGGAGAGGGTCGCCCGTTCGCGGCGACCCGGGGGAGACTACCCCAACAGGGCGGCCTGGGCGCCACTGCTCATGGCCATGATGGCGAGCACCGATACCACCGCTGCGATGGTCGCGATTACTTTCCTGGACGCCGATGTTATTTTGCTTGCGCTCATGTCTGTCTCCCGGGAGTCTTGTCGTAAGATCAGTGGTCGCAAGCCAATGCAGGAATCGTACACAATTCTGTCATGTGGTTGAAAAACAAGTAGTTATGGCATTTTTCAAGATTTAGTCTGATACGCCGTGTAAAAATCCCTGACAACTGGATACACCATGAATACACCCGCAGAACCCTATAACATCTGTGCCGTCCCACCCGGGAACGCCCCCGAACCACCGCTGGCCGCGCTGCTGCTGCGGGACGCCCTGCTCCTGGCCGTGTTTGCCGGTATCGCGGTACTGGTCGATGGCTGGCTGCAAAGCGGCTGGACCGCCTACATCGCAGGTGCCGTCGGCTTTGTCGCGGGATTCCAGGGCAACGGCCTGTGTCACGAGTGGGGCCACTACCTCGGCGCGCGCCTGGCGGGCGCCCGCGCGCCGCGCAACCGCCTGGGCAGCGTATTCCCCCTGTTTCACTTCGATATCGACAGCAACAGCCACGGGCAATTCATGGCGATGAGCGTCGGCGGCAACCTGCTGCAGTGGCTCTTCGCCATCGCCCTGCTGCTGGCGCTGGACAGCGACAGCCCCGGCCGCCTGGGACTACAGTGCGGCGCGCTGGGTTTCGCCATACTCGGCAGCCTCACGGAGCTGCCGATCATCGTCGATGCACTGCGCCGCGGTGATGGCAGGGCTGCGTGGCAGGCCTACCTGCCGCAGCGCGAGCGCGTCAAAGTGCGCACCTTCACGCTGGGCATGCCCCTCATCGTGGCAAGTGTATTTCTTGTCTGAGGTGTGGCGCCGCCGGAGACAGTGACCCCGGCTCAAGGTCACCACCCGCACCGTGGGGCCTCGTTTCCCGATCGGGGGTTCGTGCTACTACCGGGCCCTGCAATCCGCGTTTACGCCTACGCGGACGGGGACCGGTCGTCGCTATACCCCGTAATCGCCTTCGCGGCCTGGTAAGCGAAGGTCATCGACGGGCCCAGCGTTGAGCCCGGGCCGGGATAGCAGGGCAGCGTCGGCGCGGC
>JAWVYG010000241.1:0-5204 GCA_033722815.1 Halioglobus sp. | reverse complement strand
TTTTCACCCGGCGCTCGATGACGACCCGCTGGTGTTCGTCGAGATAGCGCTGACCGACCACATCCCGGGCGCCATGGCGCCGCTGCTGCAGCAGGAGCGCGAAGACAGCTCCGGCGAAGCAAACACGGTGGTGTTCTACTCCATCAGCAACTGTCATCCCGGCCTGGCGCAGATTTCCTTTGGTAACTTCCTCATCAAGAACGTGGTGGAGGAGTTGCGCAGTGAAATGCCTGCCCTGACGACCTTCGTCACCCTGTCTCCCATCCCGGGATTCCGCAACTGGCTGTTGTCCGCGGACCTTACCGGGCTGGTCAGCGAGGGGTTGGCGGAGCGCGTGCTCGAGCCCATGGGCCAGGTGATCGACGCGGAGGTCTACGACGCGCTCCTGCACCTGTGTGCGCACTACCTGGTCAAGGTGAAGTCCGGCCGCCTGCCGCGCGACCCGGTCGCCCGCTTCCATCTCGGCAACGGCGCGTCACTGCATCGCCTGAATGGCTCGGCGGACCTGTCGCCCAAGGGGCGTGAGCAGTCTGCGGGTATCATGGTCAACTACCTTTACGACCTGCCGCGCATCGAGGAAAACCACGACGCCTATTTCGACCAGGGTACTATCGCCATGTCAAAAACCATGGCGCGCATGATCGACTAGCAACCTGTTGGTTTGCCAGGCGGCAAGCTAGTCGCCCAGGGCGGTGGCGGTCATGCGCCGGCGCAGGAAGGCGATCTGCGTCGCCAGCGGCAGGTTCTTCGGGCACACGTCCTCGCAACCGAGCAGTGTCATGCAGCCGAACACACCGCTGTCGTCGCCCACCAACTCGTAGTAATCGCGTTCCTCGCGCTTGTCGCGCGGGTCCAGGTGAAACCGTGCAATCTGGTTGAGCCCCACCGCGCCGACGAAGTCGTCGTGCATGCGAGCGCTGCCGCAGGCGGCAACGCAGCAGCCGCACTCGATACAGCGGTCCAGCTCGTAGATCGCCTCCGCCAGCGCCGGCTCCATGGGTTGTTCCAGCGCGTCCAGGTCGGCCTCCTGCAGGCCGCTATCATGAATCCAGGTCTCGAGACGTTCGGACATACCGCGCATCCATGCGCCGGTGTTGACCGACAGGTCGCCGATCAGTTCGAATCCCGGTAGTGGCGCCAGCGTGATCTGCGCGGGCAACTGCGCAGTCAGGGTGCGGCAGGCCAGGCGCGGCCTGCCGTTGACCAGCATGCCGCAGCTGCCGCAGATGCCTGCGCGGCAGACGAAGTCAAACTGCAGGCTCGGGTCCTGCTGCTGGCGAATTTCGTTCAGCGCGATGAACAGCGTCATGCCGTCCGTCTCTTCCAGCTCGAAGGTCTGCAGGTGCGGCTCGCTGTCCGGGTCGGCCGGGTTGTGCCGCAGTACGTCGAGTCGCAGCCCGCGTCCTGCCTGCGTGACGTCGATAGTCTTCATTGCTCCTCCTCCAGGCGCTGGTTCGGGCCGCGCAGGTATGGAGGAAGCAGGTGGCGGAAGGGCAGCAGCGGCTCCCTGCCGTCTTGCTGTGCGCCGCTTCGCGCCGCGCTTGCGGCCGCATCCACCGCTTGCTGGCGCTGCGCCGCGTCCGGGTGCGGAATGAAGTCTTTCGCGCCGTAACCGCGCCAGCCTGGCGGCATTTCCATCGACATGACGTCCAGCGCCTCGTAGTCCAGCTCGGGCCGGTCGGCGCCGGCGTCGCTCCAGCTGCAGAGGGTGCGTTTCAGCCAGTCGCGGTCATTGCGCTGCGGATAGTCCGCGCGGTAGTGGGCGCCGCGACTCTCGGTGCGCGCCAGTGCGCCCAGCGCCACGCACTGCGCCAGCTTCAACATGCGGCGCAGACGGTAGGCGGCCACCAGTTCCGGGTTGGCGCCCGGTGCGCTGCTGCGCAGGCGGATGTTCTGCGCGCGCCGGTGCAGCTCACGCAGCGCTTCAACGGCGCCTTCCAGCTGCTCGCCGTCGCGGAAGATGCCCACCTTGCCGGTCATTGTGTCCTGCATCTGCGCGGTGAGGTCAAAAACCTGTTCATCCCCGCGGCAGGCGGCAATTTTCTCCAGCGACTGCTCCTGTTTCCTGCATGCCTCGCGCAGCAGTGTGGCGCTGGCGCCGGCCTGGTTCGCCGTGGCATCGCAGTAGTCGGCTATGCTCTCGCCCACGATCATTCCAGCCACCACCGTCTCCGCCACGGAATTACCGCCCAGGCGGTTGAAGCCGTGCAGGTCCCAGCACGCGGCCTCGCCGGCTGCGAACAGCCCCTGCAATTGCGGGCTCTGGCCACTGCAGTCCGTGCGTACACCGCCCATGGAGTAGTGCTGGGCCGGGCGCACCGGGATGAGCTGCCGCACCGGGTCTATGCCCAGGAAGTAGCGGCAGATTTCCGCCACCTCGCGCAAACGCGCGTCGATGTGCGCGCTGCCGAGCAGGCGGATATCCAGCCACAGGTGGTCGCCGTAACGCGTGCTCGCGCCGTGGCCGGCGGCTATGTGCCGCTCCATGGCGCGCGACACGACGTCGCGGGAGGCCAGCTCCTTCTTGTCCGGCTCATAATCGGGCATGAAGCGTCGTTCCTTGCCATCCAGGAGCAGGCCACCGTCACCGCGGCAGCCCTCGGTCACCAGGATGCCGGCGGGGAAAATACCCGTGGGGTGGAACTGTACCGCCTCCATGTTGCCCAGCTGCGCGATGCCCGTCTCCAGCGCAATGGCGGCACCCATTCCCTCGTTGATGATCGCGTTGGTCGATACGCGGTAGATGCGCCCGAAGCCGCCGGTGGCGATGCACACGGCGCGGGCTGCGTACGCGAGGAGCGCGCCGGTCACCAGGTTGCGTACCACCGCGCCGACGCAGCGGTCGCCGTCGCAGATCAGTGCCAGTGCCTCCATGCGCTCGTGCACGGGGATGCCGGCGGCAACCGCCTGGTTGCTCAGCGCGTAGAGCATCGCGTGGCCGGTACCATCCGAGACATAGCAGGCCCGCCACTTGGCCGTACCACCGAAATTGCGCGAGGTGATGAGCCCGTGGGCGTCATCGCGCTCTCGCATCACCCTGCTGCTGCCATCGACCATGACGGGGTTGTCGCCGCTGGCGACGCGGTTCCACGGCACCCCCCAACAGGCCAGCTCGCGAATGGCCTTGGGCGCAGTGTGGGTAAACATGCGCACCACCTGCTGGTCGGCGCCCCAGTCACTGCCGCGCACGGTGTCGGCGAAGTGAATGTCCTCGTTGTCGCCCGCGGCTCCCGCACAGTTGCCGAGACTGGCCTGCATCCCGCCCTGGGCCGCCGCGGAATGGGAGCGCTTGGCGGGTACCAGGCTCAGCACGATCGTCTGCAGCCCGCGGCGCCGCGCACCGATGGCGGCCCGCTGCCCGGCGAGACCGCCGCCAATTACCAGCACATCGGTATGGATGACCTCCATCGCGCTAGTGCCCCGCGTCCTGTGGCGCGGAAGAGGGCGGTACATAGCGCTCACCGGCTTGTTGTGCATGGCCTGCGCCTATCTGCATGTAGGCGGCGAGCGAGGCGCAGCCCAGAAGGATAAAGGCCGTCACCAGCGCGAAGATACCGCGGCGCAGTGTGCGCCGGGTGACGATCGAGGTGGTGTCGGGCGGGAACCACTTCATGGCCAGTCGGTAGACGCCCGCGCCGGCGTGTACGTGCACCGTGACCAGTAACAGCGCGTAGAGAATCCAGTAGCGCTGGCTCCAGATGCGGTCGGAGGAGGCGTAGGGCCCGATATTCTCGGGCTCCACGATCATGGTGTACAGGTGCACCGGCAGCAGGAAGAACAGCAGGAAACCACTGGCCGCCTGCACGATCCACAAGGTGGTGTCCCCGTGTCGCATGCTGCCTGCGTGGCGGTAGAGGTCCCGGTGCTGGCGATAGCCGGCCGGAAACTTGTTCAGCGCTATCACCGCGTGGATGATCACGAGGACGAGAATGGCCAGGGCGATCAGCGTGACAAGTACAGGGTAGGGCTGGTCGAAGAAGTAGCGACCTTCGAACAATCCCGTTACCCGGTACATGGCCTCCTTGCCCAACAGGATGCTGGACTCGAAAAACATGTGCGCCCACACGAACAGGACGAGCAACAGGCCCGACATGCCCTGCAAGACTTCCATGGCTGCCGGTGAACTGCGGCCCGGCCAGCCTTTCCCGTCACCCGCCATCGCGCCTGGCTCCTGTGTCACGGACGAAACTGACCCGATACTAGGGGCTCAGCCCGGATGGGACCTTGCGCTCGCTCAACATTTGCCCCTTATTGCGCCTGCTGCGGCGCGTCCCATCCGTTATAATGGGCTCACATCGACAGGTAAAACAGGGCAGGGTATGTCCGACAGCGACCGCATCGAGGTGGTCCAGGTGAGCAGCGGCGACAAGTTCGTCAACGAGCGCGGCATCACCGCCATCAAGGACGGCATCAAGGCGAGCGCCGCGGACACGCAGCGCCTCGCGAAACCCGACTGGCTGCGCATCCGCCTGCGCGGGGGCGCGGCCTTTGAAAAGGTGCGTGGCATCGTGCACGAGCACAGGCTGGCCACGGTGTGCGAGGAGGCCAAGTGCCCCAACATCGGCGAATGCTGGACGTCCGGCACGGCGACCATCATGCTCATGGGCGATGTCTGCACCCGTGCGTGCCGCTTCTGTGCAGTCAATACCGGCAATCCGCGCGGCTGGCTGGATCCGCAGGAGCCCGACAATACCGCCCGGTCGGTGCAGTTGATGGGTCTGCAATACGTGGTACTGACGTCGGTCAACCGCGACGACCTCGACGACGGTGGCGCGGGGCACTACGCCGCGTGCGTGCAGCGCGTCAAACAGGTCAATCCGCAAACCTCGGTTGAAGCGCTGACCCCGGATTTCCTCGGTGTACTGCGGGACGTGGAGACCGTCGTGGATTCCGGGATAGAAGTGTTCGCGCAGAACGTGGAGACGGTCCGGCGCCTCACGCACCCGGTACGCGATCCCCGCGCGGGGTACGAACAGACACTGGCGGTACTGGCTCACGCCAAGGCGCACCGGCCGGACGTGCTCACGAAGACCAGCCTGATGCTCGGGCTGGGAGAGAGCGAGGACGAGATCGTGCAGTGCATGGACGAACTGCGCCACGCCGGCGTCGATATCCTCACACTTGGCCAGTACCTGCAGCCTACCGCGCACCATTACCCGATCGACCGCTACGTGACGCCGGAAGAATTCGAGCGCTACCGCGAA
>JAWVYG010000240.1:0-5219 GCA_033722815.1 Halioglobus sp. | reverse complement strand
GATCGATGCGGGCGGGTTGCTGGGGCAGATTGTCGAGGTCAGCGGCGGTACCTCGCGAGCCCTGCTGATCACCGATGCCACGCACTCCGTGCCGGTGCAGGTCAATCGCAACGGTGTGCGGGCAATCGCCGAGGGCACCGGAGTGCTAGGCTCACTGGAAATACACCACGTCTCCGCCACCACGGACATCCAGGAAGGCGACCTGCTCGTCACCTCCGGTCTCGGCGGCCGCTTCCCCGTCGGTTACCCCGTGGCGACCGTGGCCGAGATCGAGCGTGATCCCGGCGAGCCCTTCGCTCGCATCAGCGCTGTGCCCGGCGCGGCGCTGGATCGCTCGAGGCACGTACTGCTGGTATTCACCCGCGATCCCGGCAAGGGCGACTAGGCGGTGCTGGATCGCGAGGGCCACGGCTACGGGGTAATCCTGCTGACCTTCCTGGCTGCCTGCGTACTGGCCGTCGTGCCGCTGCCGCAGTGGCTGTTGTGGGGCAGGCCCGAGTGGGTGGCGCTCGCGCTGATCTACTGGACCATCGCGTTGCCGCAGCGCGTCGGGCTGGCCACGGCGCTGGTGCTGGGGGTGTGCCTGGATATTCTCGAGGGCGCTGTACTGGGGCAGAATGCCTTTTCCCTGACGGTAGTCGTGCTGCTGTCGCTGGTGCTGTACCAGCGTGTGCGGGTTTACAGCCTCGGGCAACAGGCCGCCGTGGTGTTCGTGCTGGTGGGCATCAACCAGCTGATCTGCCAGTGGGTGCAAAACCTGCAGGGCGTCGGTGCGAATTCCCTGTTGTTCCTGCTCCCCGCCGTATCCAGTGCGCTGTTGTGGCCGGTGGTGCTGCACGTCCTGCGCGGCATGCGCCGCTACTACGAGGTGAGCTGATGGCCGCCCCGCAGCTTATCCTCGCCTCGGCGTCGCCAAGGCGCCGCCAGTTGCTCGAGCAGATAGGCGTCCACTGCGAGTGTGCGGCGGCTGATATCGACGAGTCGCGCGGGGTCGACGAGTCGCCGCGGGACTACGTGGCGCGCCTGGCGCGGGAAAAGGCCCGCGAGATAGCGCAGCGTCCGGCGGCTGATGGTGTCGCCGTGCTCGCCGCCGATACCACCGTGGTGCTGGGCGACGAGATCCTCGGCAAGCCCGTTGACCGCGGCGATGCGCTGGGCATGCTGGCGCGCCTGAGCGGCCGCGAGCACGAGGTGCTGACGGCGATCTGTCTTGTGCACGGCGGTGATGAGTCAGTGCAATGTGTGCGGACCTCGGTTGAGTTCAATGCGCTAAGCCTTCAGATGTGCGACGCCTACCTGGCTACCGATGAGCCCTGGGACAAGGCCGGTGCTTACGCCATACAGGGCATCGGCGCGGTGTTTGTCCGCGCCATTCACGGCAGTTACAGCAACGTGGTGGGGCTGCCGCTGGCCGAGACCTGGCAGCTGCTGAGCAGTGCCGGTATCGAGACCGCCCTCGGTGTTGCGAACGCGGTGTAGCGAGGAGGTAAGGTGAGCGAGGAAATCCTGGTCAATATCACCCCCATGGAGACCCGTGTTGCCGTCGTGGACAACGGCGCGACCCAGGACATCCACGTCGAGCGGGCGGTGGGCCGGGGCATTGTCGGCAACATATATTGTGGCAAGGTCGTGCGCGTATTGCCCGGCATGCAGGCGGCCTTTGTCGACATCGGCGTGGAGCGCACCAGCTTTATCCATGTCTCCGACATCATGCCCCTCGACGCGGAGGGCCGGGAGGACAGGGAACGCAACTCCGAGAATATTACCGATCACCTGCACGAGGGCCAGAAAGTCATCGTGCAGGTCACCAAGGATCCGCTGGGTACCAAGGGGGCGCGGCTAACCACGCAGTTATCCGTATCGACGCGTTACCTGGTGTTGATGCCCCAGACCGACCACGTGGGAGTCTCGCAGCTGATCGAGGACCCCGAGGAGCGCACGCGGCTGCAGGAGGTGCTCGCGCAGGGGCTGGCGTCGGAGGACATGACGGACGCGGGGGGGTTCATCCTGCGCACTGCCGCCGAAGGCGTAGGCCCGGAGGAAATTGTCGCCGACCTGCGCTTCCTGAAGCGGCTTTGGGCGGCGGTTTCGCGGCGCGCGGCCGCGGCCGGCGGTGCCGAGCTGTTATACGAGGACCTGCCGCTGCACCTGCGCACGGCGCGCGACCTGGCGCGGGCTTCCGTCACGCGCATTTACGTCGACTCACGCGAGGGCTTCGACGCGATGCGCGCCTTCTGTGACGAGTACGTACCCCAGGTGTCACCGCTGCTGGAGCACTATGCCGGCGAGCGGCCGCTGTTCGACCTGCACGGGGTCGAGGACGATATCCAGCGCGCCCTCGCGCGCAAGGTGGAGCTGAAGTCCGGCGGCTACCTGATTATCGACCAGACCGAGGCGATGACGACCATCGACGTCAATACCGGCTCTTTCGTCGGGCGCCGCAACCAGGCCGAGACGATCCTCAAGACCAACCTTGAAGCGGCCACGTCCCTGGCCAGGCAGTTGCGGGTGCGCAACCTGGGCGGCATCGTCATCGTCGACTTCATCGACATGGCCGATCCGGAACACCGGCGGCAGGTGCACCGCACCCTGGAAAAGGCGATGCAGCGCGATCCCGCGCGCAACCAGATCACCGGGGTTTCGGAACTGGGGCTGGTGGAGATGACGCGCAAGCGCACGCGCGAGAGCCTCGAGCGCATGCTCTGTGAGGACTGCCCGGTATGCAACGGCCGCGGCGTCCTGAAAACAGCCGAGACGATCTGCTACGAGATCTTCCGCGAAATCATGCGCGACGCCCGCGCGTACGAAAACGACAACCTGATGGTGCTGGCAGCGCAGCCGGTGGTGGACAGGCTGCTGGACGAGGAGTCCGCGAACCTGGCCGACCTTGAAGAGTTCATCGGCAAGACCATCAGTTTTCGCGCCGAGCCCAGTTATAGCCAGGAACACTTCGATATCATACTGCTCTAAACTGTGTCGGGAGCGCACGGGGACTTTCTTTGGCCAACTCATTCTTCCACAGGTTGAGCGCCGTTCTCTGGAGCGGTGTCGTCCTGTTGTTGCTCTTCCTGGCTGTGTACGTCAGCGTCGGGCGCCTGCTGGTATCGAGTCTCGACCAGTACCGCGACGCGATCCTGCAGGAGCTGAACCTGCGGGTGCCGTTCACCATCGAGGCGGACAGCGTCGCGGGCGAGTGGCGCTCCTTTAACCCCGTCATCGTCATGTCCGGCCTGCGCCTGACCCTGCCCGAAAGTACCGCCGCCCCGCTGGAGTTGACCGGCGGCCAGGTTGGCGTGGACGTCTGGAGCAGCCTGCTCACCCGCTCGCTGCAGGCCACCCACGTCATCTTCGAGGGCCTGAGCCTGCACGCGGAGTTTTCCTCCGAGGGCAAACTGCGCCTGCGCGGTCTGGCAGGCGGGCAGGGCGAGTCGGGGCAGTGGTTGCAGGAATTCCTGGTCAACGCCCGGCACCTTTCGCTGCGCGACAACCTGTTGCGCATCAGCCTGCCCAGCGGCGAGCTGCGCGAGTTCGACCTGAACCTGCAGTTACAGCGCAAGGGCAGCGACCGCCGTGTGGAAGGGAAGCTGACCTCTACCCGGGGGACGGACATCGCCGTGCTGGCAGAGGGGGTGGGCAACCCTTTTCGGCCCGAGGCCTTCAGCGGGGAGCTGTACATCGACATGCAGTCCTCCGATTTTGGCGCGGTGCAGGACCTGTTGTCCGGGGGGCAGCCCGCGCTGTGGACGGAGGGCGAACTGGACGTGGCCCTGTGGCTGTCGTGGGACCGCGGCGTCCCCTCAGTAGCCACCCGCGTGAACGCACGCGACCTGCTGGTGACCCCGCGTGAGGGCGACTGGCGCCTGCCGCTGGAGCGCATTGCCTTCGAGGCCCACGTGGTCAACGAACGGGATCGCCTGACGCTGTACGCGACGGATGTCGAAGTCGACAACGGCGAGGTGGCGCTGCAGCTGCCCGGCCTGCAGCTCGACGCCTGGGGTAGCGCCCTGCGCCTGCGCGCGCGGGACATTCCGGTGGCGACGATGTCCGGTTTCGTCGCGGGCCTGGCCACGACGCCTGAACCCTGGCGGCAGCTGATCACCGATCTCGATGCCAGCGGCAGCTTGTCCCGCCTGCAGCTCGACCTGGCCGAATACGAGCGTCCCTTCGACGCCTGGGAATTCGAGGCCAATTTCGCGGATCTGGCGCTGGCGCCCTACAAGGGCGCCCCCGGCGCGTCGGCCGCGCGGGGTCATGTCCAGCTCGACCAGGACGGCGGAACCGTCGTGCTGGATGGCCGCGACATGTCACTCGACTTTCCCAGGATCTACCGCCACTCGCTGGACTTCGACGAGTTGTTCGGCACGCTGCACCTGCACTGGGACGCGCAGTCGGTCGGGCTTTCCTCCGACCTGCTCACCGCCGTTGGCGAGGAAGGCATGGTAAAGGCCCTGTTCGGCCTGGATATCCCGCTGCAACCCAGTGAGACGGGTGTGGAGATGGAATTATTGGTGGGACTGGAGGATGTGCACCCACGCCTGCGGGAAAAGTACATCCCCGAGACCCTGGATGACGGTCTGCGCAAATGGTTGCAGGACAGTATCGGCGACGGCCTGGTCCGCGAGGGCGCATTCCTGTGGCGCGGCGCATTGAAATCCTCCGCTGCGAAACTGCGCACCGTACAGCTGGGTTTCAACGTCAGTAATACGCAGATCGAGTACCACCCCGACTGGCCCGCGGCGACGCTTGCGGACGGCGTGATCATGATCGATGACGGCCGGGTTCGCGCGTGGTCGAACAGCGCCCGCATGCTCGACTCGCAGGTAAGCGACCTGTCCGTGGCGGTTGCGCCGGGAAAAGACAAGCGGCTGCAGCTGGACGTGGCCGGCGGGATCGATGGTCCGGCGTCCGATGTGCTGTCGGTGATCAACGAGTCGCCACTGGCCGACATTGTCGGTGACACCTTCAGCGAGTGGCGCGTGCAGGGCGCAATGCGGACGGACCTGGACCTGCGCCTGCAGCTGGGTGAGGGTGCGCCGCCGCCGGAAGTGGCGGTGGCGACCCGCTGGCGCGACGTGGACGCGACGATCTCGCCCGGCGACGTCACCCTGCGCCGGGTCAGCGGCGCGCTCGACTACACGAGCGCCGCCGGCTTCAGTTCCTCCGGCCTGGCCGGAAGCCTGTGGGACCGGGACGTCGCCCTCGAGGTGAGGCAGTTGCCG
>JAWVYG010000239.1:0-5225 GCA_033722815.1 Halioglobus sp. | reverse complement strand
GCCGTGGGGCGCCATGTCGGGGCCGGTGGCACTGTTCGCGGTGCCGCGCTGCCGGTCGACGAACAGCTCGACGGCAGTGCGGACAAGGTCGACATCCAGGCCCGTCAGCGCCGCCGTGGTTTCCAGGTCGTAAGGCGCCACGCGGACAGCAAGGTCATCCAGCCCGCTGGTATAACGCTCACAGAAGTCCACGTCGTGTAACGAATGTTGCAGGATGTAATTGATCATGCCGGACAGCAGGATTGCATCCGTGCCGGGCTTGATGGGCAGGTGCAGGTCCGCCTGCTGCGCCGTCTCGCTTTCCCGCGGATCGACCACAATCAACTTCAGCCCGCGCTGCCGGGCCTCCTTGACGGCCCCGGGCTGCCACCCGGGAATGCAGCCGATGCCGTTGAGCCCGGACACGAAGGGATTGTTGCCGAACAGCATCAGCACCCGCGCGCTGTCGAAACTGTGCGGGCCCGCTATCCAGACACCGTGCCGCACCGTGCTGATCACCTTGGCGGGCTGGTCGATGGTCAGCGCGGTATAGAGATGGTGTGATCCCAGCCCGCGCAGGAACGCGTGCACGGCAGGCATGACGAGCGCCTTGAACGACACGCCATTGCCCGCATAGATGGCGACAGACTCCGGCCCGTGTTCGTCTACGATACGGCGCAGGTCGGCCGCGATGTCATCCAGCGCCCGCTCCCGATCCACCTGCACGAACCCGTTGGGCGTTTTTTGCAGGGCGCGGGATTCGCGGCTGTCGGCCGTGAGCAGGCGGTGAAAGTTGCGGCCCTTGCTGCAACTGAAACCACGGCTCATGGCGTGTTCGCGATCGGGTTTGAAACCCGTGACGAGATTATCCTCGACCTCGGCCTCGAATCCGCAGAAAGCCGAGCAGATCGAGCAGAAGGTCTTGTGCGTTGTCATCGTCGTTTCCCTGTTTAAACCACTTCGAACAAATTCGGGCAGGTGGTTGCCGGCGGCCCCCTGCGCGCTATCCTAGCGCCGCCCATTTCGGTATACCAGACTTTTGCCAAGCGGCCCAGGAGCCCCGATGCAAACTACCGGCGCCATCTTCGAGGAACCGCCCGTCCACAGCGACAAGGGCGACAGGCTCACCAACGACATCTGCAGCAAGAACTCCGAGAGCAACTACACCATCGACGGCAGGGAGATTACGTTCCCGGTGGTGGTGTCCGATGCCTCGATGCTGATGAACGGCTTCATCGTCGATGCCAGGGCCGCGCAGGCGATGCTCGAGGGCACCGGCTTCCGGGTGTTGGAACTGCTGCCCGGCAAGGCCATCCTGCAATTGCTGGCGGTGGACTACAAGCAGAACGACCTGGGGGACTACAACGAGGGTGCGATCATTTTCCCGGTGCTGACCCCGGGCGAAAAGAAGCCCTTTCCCTTCTTCGGCGCACTCCGGCGCATAGGCAACGGTACGGTGGGCAACTTCGTCTACCGCATGCCCGTGGACCAGGAGTTCACCACCCACGCGGGCCGGTTCATCTGGGGCTTTCCCAAGTGGATGAGCCGTATCGACATCGAGTTCGGCCCGAAGACCGCCAGCGGCACCTTCGTCGACGACGACGAGCTGGTCTACGCCATCGAGGCAAAGACCGGCGGCAACAACGCCCCGGGCGAGCAGCGCGCCGCCTCGCTGGCGATCCGTGACGGCAGGGCCTGGAAGACCTACGGCACCAACAACGCGTCCGGTATGACGTTCGCGCTGGGGGGCAGCGCACCCAGGATAGGCGACAAACACCCCCTGGCACAGGAACTGCGCGCGCTCGGGCTGCCGAAGAAGCCCGTGTTCACCGTCTCGGTACAGCGCACCCACATGACGTTCGGCGAACCCGAGAGCGTCGACATCGGCGCGGCGTTCTCCGGGTAAGCGCCCCCGTCACGCTGCGCCGGCATTACCACCGGCTATTGCAGCAGCGCGCTGCCATGAGGGCGGCGCAGGGATCTCGCGTGTAGTGCCGGTAGCGGGACGCGCCGGCGCTCAGAGCATCGCCGCGATCATGGACTGAATTTCTTCCTCGTTTGCAGCGAGAATCTGCGCCAGCTTGTCGGCATCCATCCCCATGCGCGCGAGCGCGTCCAGGTCGCCGAGGTGCCCGGCGGCCTGCAGACCGGCCCGCGCCAGCAGGTTGCCGACGAACAGCAGGTCACTGAGGTCGGCGGAGCCGGTGCGCTCCCTCTCCTTGATTTCCTGTTCATCGACGGCCAGGGCGATGCTATCGGGAAAATGCCAGGACTCCACGATTGCGCGCGCCACACCCGCGTGCCAGCTGGCGACCAGCTCGTCCAGCGCCTCCCGGTCCGTGAACAGCTCGGCGTGGTCCGAAGCGCGCATGAAGATGTAGAACTTGCCCACCGAGTTGAACAGCCCCGCCAGCATGGCCTCTTCCGGCTTGCGAATACTGCGCACGTGACCGGCGAGCACGTACGCGATGGCTGCGACGGTGATACTGACGCGGCGCAGCTTGTTCAGGTCGTCGATGCAGGCGCTACCCGGCGGCGCCTTGAAGGCCTCACGCGCGGCGAAGGATACCGCGGCGTTCTGCACCATATCCGTGCCCAGGCGCGAGATCGCGGTAGAAATATCCGTCACCTCGATGGGCCCGCGACGCATCATCGCCGAGTTGGCCATGCGCAGCAGCCTGGCGGCCAGCGCCGGCTCCGTCGCCACGATCGCGGCCAGCGACTGCATATCCGAGTTGGGGTCGCGAATACAGGCCTGTATCCGGGTGGCGGTGTCGGGAAAGGGCGGCAGGTCGAAGTCGCCTTTCTCCAGGTCCCCGGCCAGGTGCTGCACGAACTGCAGGACGTTCGCGTCCGGACCGCGCCGTTCCTCAGCGCGCTGCGCCTCGTTCGGTTGCTCGGCGAACGGGTTGACGCTGGAGGACGGCCGATCTTTCGAGTATTTTGTCATGCCGGGCGATCGCCGTGTTGTCGCATCTGGGTTATGCGGGACAGCCAGACGTATCGTACCGCCCGCCGGGGCCCCCGCGGGCATTATTTCACACCGAGCGGACTCCGGCGAGGCAATGGCGCGGCAAGGAAAGGCCGCGCGCGTGGCGCGAGCCCTGGCCCCGGACCAATGCCGCGCAGCGCATGCACAATGGCCGGGAAACGGACCCGTGAACCGGGCCGGACCGGCGGGCATTGACCGCCAGCAGCATTACCTGCGCCTGCCAACTCCGCGGCACACCTGGCCTTTTGCAGCCGGATGTGGCAATCGGGTCATTCGGCCACAAGTGCCGGTTTTTTTTACAGTTTCTTCCCAATGCGGTCACAAACAGCCCAGCCGCGCCTGACCCGCGCACCTAAGATGATGGTTTTGTGAACGTTATGTGACACTGGTACGCGAATTGCTTATTTTTTGCACTGTAGTGCGGCTTGCAGAAACTGCCCGGAATTTCAGGGCCAGGACGGGTTAAGCCGGCTGACAATAATACAAACAGGTACCTCTATGCGCAGTCATTCGTTGCTGAAGCCAGTCCTTCTCACGGCGATACTCGGTTTCCTGGCCTCCTCTGCCCACGCCGATTCCATCCTCCTGGAGCTACAGCCTGGAAGTAACGCTGCCGCCACCGGCGATTCGATTTCCCTCGATATCGTGGTCAGCGGGCTGGGCGAGTTCGCACCCGACTCCCTCGGCGCGTTCGATATCACCGTCGGCTTCGATGCCACGGCGCTGTCGCTCACGGGATACAGCCTCGGGCCCTACCTCGGCGACCCCAGCCTGTCCGAGGCGCTGGATGCCAGCTCCGGTGACCTGGGGGGCAGTGTGAACGTGGCGGAGGTCAGCCTGCTGTCCACAGCGGGCCTGGACGTGCTGCAGCCCGGCTCGTTCACGGTGGCGACCCTGAACTTCGACGTCACCAGCCTGGTGCTGGGCGCCGTGACACAGCTTTCCGTGCTGCCCGGCGCGATCCTGGGCGATGCATTCGGCGCGCAGCTGGCGGTAGCCGGGGTCGGCGGGGCCAGCGTGGCCAATGTGCCGGTGCCCGGCACGTTCATCCTGTTGCTGCTGCCACTGGGTGGTTTGCTGGCGCTGGGAAGGGCCCGTCAGGCACACCGGCCACCGCGGCAACAGGCCGGCACAGGACACTAGATAAAAATAGCCGCCGTCCAGGCAGGCGGCGGTTGGACCAGTTCCCCGGAGAACACCCATGCGTCATCTCAAAGTACTCATCGCACTAATCTTCCTCACCTCGAGCGGTCACGCCTACTCACAGTGCGGCGACCCGGCACCCATGCTGTGTGATGCCGACGGCAACCTCGACGTCAACATCGACGACATCGACGCGATCGCCGCCGCCAATGGCACGCCGGCTTCCGGTCCGGCCGATGTGCGCGACTACGACGGCGACGGCACCATCACCGTACTGGATGCGCGGGCCTGCGTCGCCGAGTGCAGCCTGCCACAGTGCGTCGACCCCGCTAAACTGGCGTCTGCCCGCGTGGCCGCGGCGCCGGATCTGCTGTCCGGCCCACTGGCCCGGGGTGTGGCGGGGGACTACGTGCTGGAGAACGAGCACCTGCGCGTCATCATCCAGCAGCCGGGCCGCACCTGGCTGAGTATCGGTACGTTCGGCGGCAACATCATCGATGCCAGCCCCCGGGACGAGACCGGCGCCACGCTGCCCGACCACATGGAAGAATTCGCCATCGGGCTGAATATCGAGAACACCGCGAATTACACCGACGTGACCATCGTGAACGACGGCGGCGACACTTTCCCCGCGGTGATCTGCGCCAGCGGTCCCGACGACCTGCTCGAGCTGGCCAACCCCAGCTCCGCGATCGAGGCGTTCGGCTTCCCGCTGCCCGCCACCGCCGACGACCTCGACCTGCCGGTACAGATCGAAACCTGTTACAGCCTGGCGCGCGGCGATCGCCATATCGTGGTCGACACCACGTTCACCAACGAGAGTTCGGATGACCTGCCCGTGTACATGACCGAGTACCTGAACGGCTCCGGCCAGGTGGAATTCTTCCAGCCCTACGCCGGTTTCGGCGAGCCCACCTTCACGGCATCGTGCCCCGCCTCGACGAACGTGGCCTGCGATGCCGGCACGTGCGACCAGTGCAACTTCGTCGCGTACAGCGGCGTCGACGGTGCAGCCGGACTTTCCTATGGCCTTATCCACGAGGAGCCAAACTCGTCCAGCTTCTCCACCTCCGGCATCAATATCGTCGTCTACGGTGAGTCCGTTATCGAT
>JAWVYG010000238.1:0-5227 GCA_033722815.1 Halioglobus sp. | reverse complement strand
TGCGCTACCTGGACCTGCGCGGCATGGTCTGTGATATTGCCGCAAAACGCTGCGACGGGGTAACGCCGCAGGGCTACAAGATTTATTATGACAGCGTGCACTGGACCCTCGAGGGCGCCAGACATTTCGGTGCGCGAATCGCTGCGCTGGGCTGGTTCGAGGAGCCCTGACCAGGGCCGGCGCACGGGGCATTACGGGAACAACCGGGACGGGTAAACGATGGAAGATATAGAGATAGACAGCGAGGGCATTGAGCAGGTATCGCTGAAGCAGTATGCGGAGATGGCCTACCTGGATTATTCCATGTACGTCATCCTGGACCGCGCCCTGCCCCACGTGGGCGACGGGCTCAAGCCGGTCCAGCGACGCATCGTGTACGCCATGAGCGAGCTGGGCCTGAAGGTCACCGCCAAGTACAAGAAGTCCGCGCGCACGGTGGGCGACGTGATCGGTAAGTTCCACCCCCATGGCGACAGCGCCGCCTACGAGGCGATGGTGCTGATGGCGCAGGATTTCAGCTACCGCTACCCGCTGATCGACGGCCAGGGCAACTGGGGTTCGCCCGACGACCCGAAATCCTTCGCCGCCATGCGCTACACGGAGTCGCGACTCACCGCCTACTCGGAGGTGCTGCTGGGGGAACTGGGCCAGGGCACCGTGGACTGGATGCCAAACTTCGACGGCACGCTGGATGAGCCCGCGGTGCTGCCGGCGCAGGTTCCCAACGTGTTGCTCAACGGCACCACCGGCATCGCCGTGGGCATGGCCACCGACATACCGCCGCACAACCTCAACGAGGTGGTCAAGGCGGCGGTTCTGATGCTGGAGAAGCCAAAGTCCACGGTGGAGGACCTGTGCGCGCACGTGCAGGCCCCAGACTTCCCCACGGAGGCGGAAATCATCACGCCCCGCGATGAGATCCTCGCCATGTACCAGAGCGGCCGCGGCGCACTGCGCATGCGCGCCGTGTGGGATAAGGAGGGCGGTGACATCGTCGTCAACGCGCTGCCGTACCAGGTGTCCGGCTCGCGCGTGCTGGAGCAGATAGCGCAGCAGATGCAGGCCAGGAAGCTGCCAATGGTGGCGGACCTGCGCGACGAATCGGATCACGAGAACCCGACCCGGTTCGTCATCGTGCCGCGCTCCAACCGCGTGGACCTCGAGTCGCTGATGAGCCACCTGTACGCGACCACGGACCTGGAACGCAGCTACCGCGTCAACCTCAACATGATCGGTATCGACGGCCGCCCCGGCGTGAAGGGCCTGGACGGCATCCTCAAGGAGTGGCTGAAGTTCCGTACCGAGACGGTGCGGCGGCGCCTCGAGTACCGCCTGGAGCGGGTCGAAAAGCGGCTGCACATCCTCGAGGGTTACCTCGTCGCCTTCCTCAATATCGACGAGGTGATCCACATCATCCGCACGGAAGACAAGCCCAAGCCCGCGCTGATGAAGCGTTTCAAGATAACCGACGTGCAGGCGGAGGCCATCCTCGACCTGAAACTGCGCAACCTGGCCAAGCTCGAGGAGATGAATATCCGCGCCGAGCAGTCCGACCTCGAGGACGAACGCGACACCCTGAAGAAGACCCTCGGCAGCGCCGCGCGCATGAAGACCCTGATCAAGAAGGAACTGCAAGCGGTCGCCGACAAGTTCGGCGACGAGCGCCGCTCACCCCTGGTCGAGCGCGGCGAGGCGAAGGCGTTCAGCGAGCTGGAACTGATGACCGCGGACCCCATCACCGTGGTCATGTCGGAAAAGGGCTGGATCCGCGCGGCGAAGGGACACGACATCGACCCGGCCGGCCTCAGTTACAAGTCGGGGGACGGCTACAAGATGTCCGCCCACGGCCGCAGCAACCAGCCCACGGTGGTGCTGGACTCCACCGGCAGGGCATACACCATACCGTCCCATAACCTGCCCTCTGCGCGTGGCCAGGGTGAGCCGGTGACCGGCCGCATCAACCCGCCCTCGGGTGCAACCATCGAAGGCCTCATGATGGGCGGCGACGATACGCTGTACCTGCTGGCCTCGGACGCGGGTTACGGCTTCGTCGCCAAACTCGCCGACCTGCAGACCAAGAACCGCTCCGGCAAGGCCGCCCTGAAACTGCCCAAGGGAGGCCGCGTGGTGCAGCCGGCGCCGATTGAGTCCACCGAGGGCGCATGGGTGGCAGCGGTGTCCAACGAGGGTCGCATGCTGTTGTTTCCGCTCGAGGAACTGCCGCAGCTGCCCCGCGGCAAGGGCAACAAGATCATCAGCATACCCGCGGCGCGCGTGCAGAGTCGGGAGGAGTTCGTGATCGCGGTACAGGTGCTCGGCGAGCGCGACGCGCTGGTCATCTACTCCGGCAAACGCCACCTCACGCTGAAAGGCGATGACCTGCAGCACTACCGCGGCGAGCGCGGCCGCCGCGGCAACAAGCTCCCGCGCGGATTCCAGAAGGTGGACAGTATGCGCGTCGAGCGCGCAGGCTGACGCGCGGCGCGATCTAGCGCAGCAGCGTCGGGTCCGACAGGCGTCGCAGCACGAGCCGCAGCTGCCGCTCCAGCAGGTCGCGGTAGGTACCGGCGAACTCCTCGATAACCGCGTAGTTGCCGGCTTCCAGCGGCCGGTGGCGCAGCCTGCTGGACACATCCATGTCCTCGCAGGCTGCGGGCGACAGCAGTAGCCCAGCGGGACTGGTCGCACAGATCGCCTGCAGCTCGTCCAGTGTGTGCTGCATGTACAGGCCGGGGTAGATGTCGCCGTCATCACCGACGCCAAGCTCGCTCTGGGATATCGCCATCGTGGTAGAGATGGAGCGCGACATCTGTTTCTCCAGTTCGCGGCAGACCGCCGCTACGAGCCAGGCGCAGCACGCGGCGCGGAAAGCGGCGCTGCCGGCCTTGTTGTCGCCGCTGAAGTACACGGCGAGGCCGAACTGGCGCGCAACGTGGATATCCCCGGCGTAGAAACCGGCGGCGGCGTACACCACCTGGTGCAGGCGGCGCGTGTAGCGTTGCAGTGATTGCTCGTCGAGCTTGTCGACGTACTTCGCCAGGCTGTCCAGGTGCAGGTAGAGCACGGCGGTGGTGCGATAGTGCTCGTCGCGCGGTCGCGGTTCGCTGCGGGTGCGCAACAGGTCCATGGGCAGCGCCTCGATACGCTGCTCCAGGTGCTCAAGCTCGTTGGCCGGTCGCGCACCGGGTGCGGTGTCTTCCAGGCTGACGGCGCGTGCCATCCGTGTCAGCCGCCTGCCAAGGCGCTGCCCGAAATGCCGGCTGCCGCCGTACACCGCGAGGCTGAGCAGCAGTGCCAGGCCGAGCAGGCTCAGAATCAGTCGCGTCTGCGCCTCGCGCGCGCTGTCGGCAGGAATCGAGATGTCGATCTGGCCCGCGATATCGGATTCGATGCGCACCGGTGCGCTGTACCGGTGTCTGATGGTACCGGCGGCCTCGCCGGCCTGTCCCAGGCGCTTGCCGTCGATGTCGGTCAATACCGCCATATCGGCGGCGGAGATATTGACAAAGTGCTGCAGGGAGGCGGTGACGCCCAGCAGGTCGCCGTTTTCCATGGCGCCGCTGACGCGCCGCGCTATCAGTTGCGCCAGGGCGTTGCCGTATTCGTCCTGCAGTTGCGCGTGCATGTGCCGGCTGGATATCGCGCCCAGGGCGACCAGCGCCAGGCCCACCAGCAGGCACAGGCCGGCGGCAATCAACGCGAGCTGCTGGCCCAGGCTGGATTGGGAGAAACGCTTTGTCACACGGCCCCTGCGTAGTGCAATGCATTGCAGCGGGCCAGTATAAACCAGAGCCCCTGCCTTGTGTGGGCTTTGCGCGCCGCGGCGGCGCTTTCCAGCTACAGTCGCGACCAGTAGAATGGCGCCCTGATCGAGTACGGGAAGCGTCCTGGTGAACCAGATTCTGCTTATCACACTGTCCGGTGAAGACCAGCCGGGCGTTACCGCGGGTGTCACGGGGATACTGACGCAGCACGGTGTGAATATTCTCGACATTGGCCAGTCCGTGATTCACGCCACGCTGTCGCTGGGCCTGCTGGCGGAGCTGCCCCGGGTCGAGGACAGCGACGAGGTGTCCGATTCGCTCGCGGCGTTCGCCACCGGACGCGACCTGCGTCTGCGTGTGACGCCCGTTGCCGCGGACAGCTATGCCGACTGGGTGGAAGGACAGGGCCGCGCGCGGCACATCATCACGCTGCTCGCGCGCAAGATCACTGCCTTCCAGTTGGCACAGGTCACCGCCGTGGTCGCAGAGCACGGTCTCAATATCGACGGTATCAACCGTCTCTCCGGCCGCATACCGCTGGGCGATCTCCCCGCACAGAGCAAGGCCTGTGTCGAGTTCTCACTGCGCGGGTCACCGCAGGATGCCGCCGCTTTCCGCCGCGAGCTGCTCGAGGTGGCCGGTGCGCTGGAGGTCGACCTGGCCTTCCAGCAGGACAACATGTACCGGCGCAACCGGCGGCTGGTGGCATTCGACATGGACTCCACGCTGATCGAGGCCGAGGTGATAGACGAACTGGCCAGGCGAGCAGGCGTCGGCGAGCAGGTCAGCGAAATCACCGAGCGCGCCATGCGCGGCGAGATCGATTTCAGCGAGAGTTTCCGCGCCCGCGTGGGCCTGCTGCGCGGCCTGAGCGAGGAGGCCCTGGCGGAGGTCGCCGCGGAACTGAAGATTACCGAGGGGGCAGAGCACCTGATCGCTACCCTGCGTACGCTCGGTTACAAGACGGCCATACTCTCGGGCGGGTTTACCTACTTTGGCCGCTACCTGCAGGAGCGCCTCGGTATCGACTACGTGTACGCGAACGAACTCGATACCGCCGACGGCGTCGTCACCGGCAACATCTCCGGCACGATCGTGGACGGTACGCGCAAGGCGGAACTCTTATGCCAGCTCGCCGCCGAACAGGGTATCGACATGCAGCAGGTGATTGCCGTCGGCGACGGCGCCAATGACCTGCCCATGCTGAGCGTCGCGGGTCTCGGCATCGCCTTCAGGGCAAAGCCGCTGGTCAAGCAGTCCGCGGAGCAGTCGATCTCCACGCTGGGCCTGGACGCGATCCTCTACCTGCTGGGTTTCTCCGACCGTCACCAGGCCGGCGCCTGACCTGCGCGCAGCGCCTGCATCGGCGCGCTCTCAGATGTTGCTCCACAGGGAGTCGTAAGGATCTTCGAGCGGGTCGGGGCGTTCATCTGACAGCACGTCACCGAGTTCGCGCACGTAGC
>JAWVYG010000237.1:0-5267 GCA_033722815.1 Halioglobus sp. | reverse complement strand
CACCAGCGCACTCTCCACCTCCGCCGTGCCCATGCGGTGACCGGACACGTTGAGCACGTCGTCCACCCGCCCGGTGATCCAGTAGTAACCGTCCTCGTCGCGGCTGGCGCCGTCGCCGGCGAAGTAGTAGCCGTCGTACTGGCTGAAGTAGGTGTCGATCATGCGCTGGTGGTCGCCGTACACGGTGCGGATCTGGCCCGGCCAGGAGGCCTTCACCACCAGGTAGCCGGCGCCGGCCCCCTCGATCTCGTTGCCCTGCTCATCCAGCAGCGCCAGCTGCACGCCAAAGAACGGCCGTGCGGCGGAGCCGGGCTTCAGGTCCGTGGCGCCGGGCAGCGGCGTGATCATGTGGCCGCCGGTCTCGGTCTGCCACCAGGTGTCGACGATGGGGCAGCGGCCGTCGCCCACCACCTCGTAGTACCACTCCCAGGCCTCGGGGTTGATCGGCTCGCCCACGGTGCCCAGCAGCTTCAGGCTGGCGCGCGATGAGCGCTTGACCGGCTCGTCGCCCACCGCCTGCAGGGCGCGGATCGCCGTCGGCGCGGTGTAGAAGGTGTTCACCTGGTGCTTGTCCACCACCTCCCAGCAGCGCCCCGCGTCCGGATAGGTCGGCACCCCCTCGAACATCAGCGAGATGGCGCCGTTGGCCAGCGGGCCGTAGACGATGTAGGTGTGGCCGGTCACCCAGCCGACATCGGCGGTGCACCAGTAGATGTCGCCCTCCTGGTAGTCGAAGGTGTACTTGAAGGTCATCGCCGCCTGCAGCAGGTAGCCGCCGGTGGTGTGCAGCACGCCCTTGGGCTTGCCGGTGGAGCCGGAGGTGTAGAGGATGAACAGCGGGTCCTCGGCGTCCATGGATTCGGGTGCGCACTCGGTGTCCGCGGCGTGAACCAGTTCGTGGTACCAAACGTCGCGGCCGTCCTGCCAGGCGATGTCGCCGCCGGTGCGCTGCACCACGAGGCAGGTGTGCACGTTGGGGCAGGACGCCAGCGCCTTGTCGGCGTTGGCCTTCAGGGGAATGGTCTTGCCGCCGCGCACGCCCTCGTCGGCGGTGATCAGCGTCTGGCAGTCGGAGTCCAGGATGCGGTCCTTCAGGGCCTCCGGGGAGAAGCCGCCGAAGACCACGGAGTGCACTGCGCCGATGCGGGTGCAGGCGAGCATGGCGTAGGCCGCCTCGGGGACCATGGGCATGTAGATGCACACGCGGTCGCCCTTGCCGACGCCGCGCGCCTTCAGGCTATTGGCCACCTGGCAGACCCTGTCCTTCAGCTCGGCGTAGGTGATGTGCTTGCTGTCGGCGGGATCGTCGCCCTCCCAGATCAGCGCGGTTTGGTCAGACCGCTCCGGCAGGTGGCGGTCGATGCAGTTGTGGCTGACGTTGAGCTTGCCGCCGGCGAACCAGCTGGCATGGCCGCGGGAGAAATCGTAGTCCACGACGCTGTCCCAGGGCTTGTCCCAGGACAGGAATTCCCCGGCCATGTCGGCCCAGAAGCCCTCGGGATCGGACACCGAGCGCTGGTACATGGACTCGTAGCGCGCCTTGTCGATGTGCGCGTTGCTGAAGCTGGGTGGCACCGGGCGGGTGGGGAACTCTGACATTATCGTCACCTCCGTGATTATTTCTGTGGACCAATGGTACAACAGTGGCAGGCGGTGACAATGCGACCAAGGTCGAACCGGTTCGCCGCCCGGGGCATGCTAGCCGTGAGCCTGATCTTCCTTCTGCTGCAGCCGGGCGTGTATCGCGTCCAGGAATCCCTGCATGTTCACCACGGACTCGCTGGCTGGATCCGTGGTCTTGCCCTTCAGGTCCCCGGTCACCGTGCCCCGGGCCACGGTGTCGATAAGCGCAGCCTTCAGCGCGTCGGAGTAGGCCAGCAGGGCGCTGTTGTGTTCCCGCTGCGCGATGGCTTCCAGCGCGTTCGCCAGGGCGTAGATCAGGGCGGAGGAGTTGAAGTGCGCCTCGGCGCCGTCGCTCTCGAGGTACTTCAGGTAGAGGTCGTGCGCCGTGCCGTGGGGCGCTTCGAACAGCAGGGTGCCATCCTTGCTTTCGATCACGGAACTGGCCGTGGCCAGGCTGCCGCCCAGGGCGGCGGAGATGTCGGAGAAGATGTCACCGTCGAGGTTCTGCGCCGGGTACAGCGCTGAGCGCGGCGGATCCGTGATCATCTTGGCGAGCTGGCGCGAGGGCCGCATGATCATGAAAGACGGCGGCGGCGTGTCCCTCTTCGCCAGCTCCTTGCGCACCTCCTGGATGACATTGCTGAAGACCTCGTCGTACTCCATGTACTCGCGCTTGAGGCCGAAGTAGACCTCCTTCTGGTTGCGGGACGCGTCGCTGAATACCTGGCTGACCCAGTCCTTGATGGCATCCCTGTCGTTGGACATGAACAGGATCGGGTCGCCCTCCTGCACCCGTCGGGCGTGTTTCTCCTCGCCGTCGACAACCACCTTGAGGATGCCGTCTTCGGGGGCGGGCGTGTTGAAACTGCCGTACTGGTCGCCGCCGCCGGCGCTCATGCGGGAGATCGATACGGTGGTCTTGCGCGAGGGAATACCGTGTTTGCGCAGCTGCCTCACCAGCTTCTGCAACTTGCGTCCCGTCGTATTGTCCGGGACGCCCCAGATCGCCCGCTGTGGCGGGTTCGCCACGATTCGCGCGGCCTGGGCGTCGATCAGCTCGTACTGGTAGGAAAGCCCGGCGTCCGTGCAGCGCGCCCTGTAGTCGCGCTCGAAGATATCCTCGATGGCCTGGCGCATGACGCCGTCGTAGCCGGGAATCACGGTGTCTTTCAGTCCCAGGTAGATGTCGCGCCTTTCCTCGATGGCGCGCTGGAAGAAGCGGTGGGCCCAGGCGCTGACCTCTGGCAGGCTGTTGCTGGCCAGCAGCCACGGGTCGCCCTTGTTGATGTCGCGCCGGTGCAGTTCCTGCGGGTCACCGCTGGAACCGACGAACAGCACCTTCGCCACGCCGGTAGCCGTGGACAGTGCGTTGGCGCTGTCCTTGATGCCACCGTCGTCCATGGTGTCCACCACGATGTCGCGGTCCACCCACTGCGGGCAGTTCACCGCCAGGTTCCGGAACGGGATGTCCTCGCGCGTGATATTGCCCCCGATGCCCTTGCGGATCGCCCCGTTGGGCGACTTGGTCGCCAGTTTATCCAACTCGTCTTCGCGTATCTCCGGGTGTTTGGCGAGCAGTTCGTCAAGCTGGCTGCGATTGACCGTCATGCCGGCGTTTTTCACGCCGACCCCGTGCTGCTTCAGTGCCTCGATAGCCTGCAGAACGACCGCGCCGTTGGAGACCAGGCGCTCCTGTGCGCTGAGGTCGATCTCCACCAGCTCGATATCCAGGCGCTCCCTGACGAACATCTGCAGGATGCGCTCGAAAGCCACCTGGGCCATTTCGTCGCCATGCAGGATGACCAGGGGATGTTGCACAGTAATGGTTGCACTCATATCGGTTTCCCGTTGTCAGTGGCGCTATCAGCGATCGGCGTATTGCGCCAGCAACAGCTCGGCGGTCGCCAGTGCGTCTACCAGCGCATTGTGTGCCGGGTAGTGCGGCAGGCCGTAGCGGTCGCGGCAGGCCTGCAGGCGCAGGTCGCCGGGGCCGATGGCCCTGTCGCGCTGGCGCAGGCGCTTGTGTTCAGCCGCCATCGTATCGACATAAGGCAGCAGCAACGGCACGCCATAGAGTTGCCGGCTGGCGCGGTTGAGGAACGCCAGGTCCAGGTCGGCGTTGTGAAAAACCAGTGTCCTTCCCGCGGCCGCCGCCAGGAAGTGTTCCGCGACCTCCCGGACTGACAATGCCCGCTCGAACTCGCAGTCACGCAGGTTGTGGATAGTCGCGCTCTGGCCCACGCCGCCCTCGGGCTGCAGCAGGTGGTGCTCGGCGCTCGACAGCCGTACCGCGCCGCACTCGATGCCCACCCAGCCGAGACTCAGCAGTTCCCCGGCTTCCGGATCCAGCGATGACATCTCCGCATCGCAGGCGAGGAAGGAGCGCCTGCGCCAGTTCTTCTCTTTGACACTGGGTGAGGCCCAGCAGTCGCCGAGCGGTGTGCCCTGTACCTGACTGCGGTAAGGCAGGCGGCGCAGGCCGAGCAGAGCGATCCCGCCGCTCATCCCATCCCCGCCCGGTAGCGCTGCCGCACGGCCTGCTGCGCCTCGTCGATGATTGTGAACGCGTCGCGCAGCTGTTCGCGCGCCATCTTGGGCAGGTCGCGCGGGTTGAGGAAGTTGCCTACCTTGCCCCCGGCAAGAATCTGTTCGCACTGGTGCTTGACGCGCCGCTGCTGGATGAAGTGCAGTGCGTCTGCCAGGTTGCGGCTGTCCACCAGCGTCAGTGCGCGCTGTGCAGCCAGCGCATCGAGGCGCTCACTGGTGTTCACCGCGCGGATACCGTTGGCCAGGGCGTGCAGGCGCACGATCTCGGTCACGGGCAGCACGCCGCGTTTCTTCAGGTCCAGCTCGTCGGCGTGATCGCCGTTGCGATCGACCACGAAGCGGCGAAAGATGCCCAGCGGCGGGCGGTTTTCCAGCGCGCTGGCAGCCAGTGCCGCCTGGAAGATGGTGTTCTTGCCCGCCTGCTCCAGCATGGTGTCCTGCAGCGCCTCGCAGAGGCTGGAGTCGCCGTGTACCGCGCGCAGGTCGAAGAAGATGCTGACGCGCATCACCGCGTCGGGCGTCGGCGCTACCGTCCACTTCACCACGGTGTCGCGCCACTGCGACAGTGGCAGTCGCCACAGCGGATTGGTCGCCATCACCTCGCCCGGGCAGTAGCGATAACCGCAGCTGTCGAGTCCGTCGCATACGCGCCGGGCCAGTTCTGCGAAGTAGCCAAGCTGGTCTTCGGGACAGTCGTCGCTGACGATGATGCCATTGTCCTGGTCGGCCCCCAGCAGCTGTTCACCGCGGGCCTGGGAACCGAAGCCCACCCAGCACCAGGCAGCGGGGGCGGGCCCCAGCTCTTCCTGCGCTAGCTGGATCAGGCGTACGGTGACCGCGTCGGAGATCGCGGTGAGTATGCCGCTCACTTCCCGCGCGCGGATGCCCGAGTTGACCCACTGGACCAGCAGGTTGGGCAGGCCCTGCAGCAGCGCCGCGATGCCGGGCGCGTCGCCCTGGCGGGAAATGTGTTGCACCAGGTAGACCGGGTCGTCCTGGCGCGCCAGGATCATGTCCGAGGTCGTCACCACGCCGACCAGCTTGCCCTCTTCGAGTACCGGGAGGTGATGGATGCCGCGCCGCGTCATCAGCAAGGT
>JAWVYG010000236.1:0-5302 GCA_033722815.1 Halioglobus sp. | reverse complement strand
GCGCTGTGTACCCGGCTGTACATGTGCTTTTTCCGGAACCGAACAACGAAGGTATGCGCCGTCACAGGCGCGCTCAACGGCCTGTCAGTCGAGGTCTCGCCAGAAGCCGACATACATGAGCACCATCAGCACCAACACCGTCGCGCAGGCGACAATGATCGGCAGGGTGCCGAAGCTGCCGAAGGGCGTTTCGCCGAGCATCACGCGGGCTTCACCGGTCAGCGTAGTCTGCACGAAGCGCTCCGTCTGCGCGACGATCCTGCCCTGGTGGTCGATGATGGCGGAGACGCCGTTGTTGGTGCCGCGCAGCACGTAGCGACCGGTTTCGCGCCCGCGCATGCGGGCGATCTGCAGGTGTTGCAGCGGCCCGATGGAGTTGCCGAACCAGGTGTCGTTGCTGATCGTTACGATGATGTCGGTGTCGCGGGCATTGCGCGCTACCAGGTTGCCGTAGACGATCTCGTAGCAGATGAAGGGCGCGACGCGGAAGGCGCCGGCCCGCAGCGGCTTCTGCCCGTCGGGGCCGGCGCTAAAGGCCGACATGGGCAGGTCGAAGAACTCGATCAGGCCGCGCAGCACCTCCTCCAGCGGCACGTATTCCCCGAAGGGCACCAGCCGCTGCTTGTGGTAGACGCCCTCGCCGTAGCCCAGCGCCGCGATACTGTTGTAGTAGCGGTCGCCCGCGCCCGGGCGGAAGGGAACCCCGGTGATTACCGTGGTGTTGGTGGCCTCGGCGCGCTCGGCGATGGGGCCGAGGAAGTCCTGCGCGCGCTGGAAGTAGTTCGGCACGGCGGATTCCGGCCAGATCACCACGTCGCGGTCCAGCTGTGGGTCGGTCGCTTCCTGCAGCTGGCGCAGTATGTCGCGGTAGTAACGCCGGTCCCACTTGTGCTCCTGCGGCACGTTGGGCTGCACGATGGCCACCCGCAGCGGCTCCTCGCTGGCACGGGCCACCCACTGGGTGGGCTTGAGCATTGCGCCGCCCCCCCACAGGATGACGATGACGACGAAATAGATGATGTTGGCTGTCATGCGCCGGCTGCGCCAGGCAAGGAACAGGCAGCTGCCGGTCAGGGCCACGATGAATGACAGCCCGAACACGCCGGTCACCGGCGCCCAGCCGGAGATCCACGTCTCAAGGTGCGCATAGCCGAGGTAGAGCCACGGAAACCCGGTCAGCAGCCAGTCGCGCAGCCATTCGAACAGTACCCACAGGGCCGGGAAGCCCACCAGCATGCCGCCGGGCAGGCCGCGCACGCCTTTCACGTAGCACCACGCGAACAGTGCGTGCAGCAGGGCCAGGCCCGCGCAGAAACCGGCAGTCAGCGCGACGGCGAGCGGCATGCTCGCATTGCCGTGGACGTGGATGCTGACATAGACCCAGGAAACGCCCGTACCGAACATGCCCAGGCCGAACAGCCAGCCGCGCCACAGGGCCTGGCGCGTGGTGCAGGTGCACAGCAGGTAGGAGTAGAGCGCGCAGCTGAGAATGCCCGCGGGCCAGATGTCGAAGGGCGCCAGCGACAGCGTCACCAGCACCCCCGCCAGCGGCGCCAGCAGCAGGACCCGGCGCGAACTCAGGCCGGCGTCAGCTTGCATCGCGGTATTGATCGGCGGCCCCCGGGCTGGTCAGCCCGCCAGTGGGCGCATGCGCAGGCTGTGAATCTTGCGCTGGTCGGCGTTGATTACCTTGAACTCGAAGTTGTCGATCGTGGCCACCTCGTTGCGCGTGGGCATGTGGCCCAGCGCGTGGATGACCAGCCCCCCGATGGTGTCGAACTCCTGGTCGCTGAAGTCGCTGTCGAAATACGCGTTGAAATCGTCGATCGGTGTGAGCGCCTTGATCAGGAAATCGTCGGTGGAGATCTTGCGGATGAAGCGGTCCGCCTGGGCGTCTGTCTCGTCCTCGATCTCGCCGACGATTTCTTCCAGCACGTCCTCGATGGTGACCAGGCCGGCGACTCCACCGTATTCGTCGATGACGATCGCCATGTGGTTGCGGTTCTCGCGAAATTCGCCGAGCAGCACGTTCAGGCGTTTGCTTTCGGGCACCACCACGGTGGGTCGCAGCAGGTTCTCGATCTTGAAATCGGGGCCGTCGGGTTCGAGAATCTGCGGCAGCAGGTCCTTCGCCAGCAGGATACCCAGCACATCGTCGGTACTGTCGCCCACCACCGGGTAGCGCGAGTGCGCCGATTCGATGATCTGCGGCAGTATCTCCTCCAGCGTGCAGTCCGCCTTGATCACGCGCATCTGTGCCCTGGGCACCATGATTTCGCGGGCCTGCATGTCGCTGACCTGCATGGCGCCTTCCATGATGCCGCGCGCGTCCTCGTCGATGACGTCGTTCTCCGCGGCCACTGCCAGCACGTCTTCCAGGTCGCCGCGACTGCGCGGCTCCGACGAAAACAGCAGTGCAATCTTGTCTATCCAGGTCCGGTCGCCTGTCTCGTTACCGGTGCGCTCTTCGCTCATGGCGTGGCCTGTTCTCCATGGGGTGATTCGCCGTAGGGGCAGGGATAATCGAGCTGTGCCAGGATATGCGTTTCCAGCGCTTCCATGATGCCCGCCTCGGTTTCATCGACGTGGTCGTATCCCAGCAGGTGCAGCGTGCCGTGCACCGTCATGTGCGCCCAGTGGGCTTGCAGCGCCTTGTTTTGCTGCCGCGCCTCGCGGCGCACCACGGGTGCGCAGATGACAATGTCACCCAGCAGCGGCTGTTCCAGTTCCTCGGGCAGGGCCGCCGGGAAAGACAGCACGTTGGTGGCCCCGGTCTTACCCCGGTAGCTCTTGTTCAGCAGGGCCATTTCCTCGGTATCCACCAGGCGGACGCTGATTTCGCAGTCCCTCCCGGGGCCGCGCTCTGCCAGGGCGGCGTCGACCCAGCGTCGTATGTCGTCCTCTTCGGGCACTGGCTCGGCACTGGCGCACTGGATATCCACAGTGTGGCTCACAACTTGCTCTTGTCCAGCGGTGTCGCCGTATCCTCGGCCCTGTCGTAGGCCTCCACCACACGCTGCACCAGCGGGTGGCGCACGACATCCCTGTTGCCGAAGAAGGTGAAGCCGATGCCCTCCACCCCGTCGAGGATATTGCTCACGTGGGTCAGCCCCGACTGGGCGCCGCGTGGCAGGTCGATCTGGGTGGCGTCGCCGGTGATCACGGCGGTGGAACCGAAACCGATGCGCGTGAGGAACATCTTCATCTGTTCGCGGGTCGTGTTCTGCGCCTCGTCCAGAATGATGAAAGCGTTGTTGAGGGTGCGTCCGCGCATGAAGGCCAGCGGCGCCACCTCGATGATGTTGCGCTCGATGTACTTGTTGACGGTGTCGAAGCCGAGCATTTCGTACAGGGCGTCGTACAGGGGGCGCAGGTAGGGGTCGATTTTCTGCGCGAGGTCGCCGGGCAGGAAACCCAGCTTCTCACCGGCTTCCACGGCCGGCCTGACCAGCAGGATGCGGCGCACGCGATCCTCCAGCAGGGCCTCCACCGCGCACGCCACGGCGAGGTAGGTCTTGCCGGTGCCGGCCGGCCCGATACCGAAGTTGATGTCGTTGTGCTTCATCGCGCGCACGTAGCTCTGCTGGTTGCGCCCGCGCGGCTTGATCGAGGCGCGCTTGGTACGGATGATCTGGATGGCTTCCACGGGCTGTTCGCCCGGTGGCTGTGCCAGGTTCTCCAGGCCCGCCTGCTGCAGGTTCAGGTGCAGTGACTCGGGGCTGAGCGCGACGCCCTGGCACACTTCCTCGTACAGGTGTGAGAGCAGCTGCGAGGCTGTTTCCACGTTGGCGGCCGGGCCGTCGAGCAGGAACTGGTTGCCGCGGGCGCTGATGCGCACCTCGAGGCGTTCCTCGATCTGGCGCAGGTGGCTGTCCAGGTGCCCGCACAGCATGGAGAGATGCCGCGCGTCATTGGGTTCCAGTGTGATGCTTGCTTGAATCGGCCCGGGGGCCGACGGTCCAGGAGGGGGTTCGCTGTTCAATGTGTCCTGTCGCCCTGCTGGGCTGTGGTCCATGAGAGTAAGGATATACGGGAAATCGCTATCGTCAACTGTCGCCTGGCGGACTCAGGCGCGCTGCCGGCTCGCCGCCTCGGCGTGCAGTACGCCGCGCAGGGAGTTGGGCAGCGCCTCGCTGATCTCCACCTCGACGAACTGGCCGATCAGGCCCTGGTCGGTGCAGGCAAAATTGACCGCGCGGTTGTTTTCGGTACGGCCCTGCAGCTGCCCGGGATCTTTCTTCGACACGCCGGTAACGAGTATGCGCTGGACCGTGCCGACCATGCGCCTGCTGATAGCGCCCGCCTGCTGGTTGATGCGTGACTGCAGCACCTGCAGGCGCTGTTTCCTGGTGGTCTCGTCCGTGTCGTCCGGCAGCTCCGCCGCCGGTGTGCCGGGTCGCGCGCTGTAGACGAAGCTGAACGACGTATCGAAGCCGATCTCCTCGATCAGCTTCATGGTGGCGGCGAAATCGGCCTCGGTCTCGCCCGGGAAGCCGACGATGAAATCGGAGGATATGCTGATGTCGGGCCGAATGCGGCGCAGGCGGCGGATTTTCGACTTGTATTCGAGTGCCGTGTGCCCGCGCTTCATCGCGGCCAGGATGCGGTCGGAACCGCTCTGTACGGGGAGGTGCAGGTGGTCCACCAGCTGTGGAATCTGCGCATAGGCCTCGATCAAAGCATCGGAGAATTCCACCGGGTGCGAGGTGGTGTAGCGGATGCGCTCGATGCCCTCGATCCTGGCGACGAAGTACAGCAGTTCGGCGAAGTCCACCACCTCGCCCTCGTGGTCCAGCCCGCGGTAGGCGTTGACGTTCTGGCCCAGCAGGTTCACCTCGCGCACACCGCCGGCGGCCAGGTGGGCGATCTCGGCGATCACGTCGTCCACGGGGCGCGACACCTCCTCGCCGCGCGTGTACGGCACCACGCAGAACGTGCAGTACTTGCTGCAGCCCTCCATGATCGAGACGAAGGCGCTGGGGCCCTCGACCCGCGGCTCGGGCAGCCGGTCGAACTTCTCGATCTCCGGGAAGCTGACATCCACCACCAGGGTGCCCCCGGGGCCGCGCTGCTCGAGCATCTCGGGCAGGCGGTGCAGGGTCTGGGGGCCGAAGACGAGGTCCACGTAGGGCGCCCTGCGGCCGATTTCCTCGCCTTCCTGGCTGGCTACGCAGCCGCCCACGCCGATGATCAGGTCCGGGTTGCGCTGTTTCAGCTGCTTCCAGCGACCGAGCTGGTGGAATACCTTTTCCTGGGCTTTTTCCCTTATGGAACAGGTATTTAGCAGGAGGACGTCGGCGTC
>JAWVYG010000235.1:0-5315 GCA_033722815.1 Halioglobus sp. | reverse complement strand
GGGAACTCGTCCAGGCTGCACAGCCAGGCGATGTCGTCCGCCGTAGCGCGGCGTATATGGTCTTCGCGATGCGCGCCGCGCCTGTTCGCGGCAAAAAATGGCCCTTCGATGTGGATGCCCAGCACGCTGGCGTTGCCCGCCGCGCGAGCGGCGCGAACCGCCTCCACCGCCTCGGCCTGTACCTCCCGCGTGTCGCTGATGACCGTGGGCAGCAGGGACGTAGTGCCCTTGCCGCGATGCGCCGCCACGATGCGCTCCACGGCATCGGGCGTGGGCTGCGCGTTGAGCATCACGTCGCCGCCGCCGTTGACCTGCAGGTCGACGAAACCCGGCGCCAGCGTGCCGCCGGGCAGGGTGACCCACTCGATATCGGCCGGGCAGTCCCGTCGCGGGAGCACGCGCTCGATGCGCTCGCCGCGCAGTAAGACGCAGTGGTCCGTGTGAAAGCGGCTACCGTCGAAAATGGTCGGGGATGTCAGGGCGAACAGCGCTTCGCCGTCGGGCATGGATGTCTCCTCCGGCCGCCATTTTAGCCAAATGACAGCAAGGGGACAGACCCCAATTTTCCAATTTCTGAAGAAATTGGAAAATTGGGGTCTGTCCCCGATAACTTAAAAAAGCCCCCGCCTCACGCGGCGGGGGCAAGCTCCGGCTGCTCGCTGCGTTCCTCCCGTCGGATACGCACAACCAGGGGGACCAGCACCAGGATGACCAGCGGCGCGAATACCAGCAGCAGGATCAGCAGGGTCGAGTTGACGCCGTAGCGATCCAGCGCGATACCCAGCAGCGGGCCGGTGACGATAAAGATCCCGCGCACCGCCAGGCTCACGAGCGAGTTGACGGTGGCGCGAAAATCGCCGGGCACGCGCCTGTTCAGCGCCTCGTAGAACAGGGTCATGCTCAGGCCGCGGGAGAGCTGTACCGCGAAACCGCACACCACGCCCGCCCAGCCGGCCCCCAGCGCCATACCGGCCAGCCCCAGCAGGGGCAGGATGCCCACCAGCGCCAGCAGGCGCCGGGTGCCGATGCGCTGCTCCAGCGCGCCGGCGTAGCGCGCCGCGAGGCTCACCGTGAGGGCGAACGCGGCCCAGATGTAGCCGTACAGCTCGATGGCGATACCCTGGGTCTCCCAGTACTTCTGGTAGATCCAGAAGATGTAGACCGCCAGCAGGCCGAACACCGCGATGGCGAACGCCGTCCACAGCACCACCGGTTTGCCGAAAAGCAACAGCTCGACCATCCGGCGCGCGTTCTTGCGGTGCCCGCCGCTGGCGGCGGGCCGTGGTACCTCGACCAAAAGCAGCCCCAGGACTACCGGGGCCAGCCCCGTGAAGGCCTGCACCACGACGACCGCGTCCAGGGACCACAGCAGCAGCAGGCTGGCGCTGATACCGGCGATGCCCGATGCCGCGGCCTCGATGGCGATGAGCCGGCTGAGGGATTTGCCGGCGCCGGCGCCGCCCGGCAGGCCGCGCTCACCCAGGTAGACCTCGGTGTCGTACAGCAGTGCGAGGTCTGCCCCCGAGATCAGGCTGAAGCCGACGCCGAGGATGAACTCGTAGACCAGGAAGTCCACGAAGCTGTCGGCGCCCAGCAGCGACAGGAACCCCAGTGCGTTGAGGCAGGACCCGACGAGGATTGCGCGGCGGCGGCCCCACAGGTCGGCCAGGTAGCCGGAGGGCACCTCGCACACCGCGATAGTCAGGGCGAACAGCGCCTGGGTCTGCAGCACCTGGCTCATGGACAGGCCGTAACCCTGCAACAGCGGCACGAACACGGGGATGACGACCATGAAACTCTGGAAGAACCCGAGCAGGTAGATCGTCCTGATATTGTTCTGTAATGACCTGTTCACTTTCCTGTCCCTTTGTCCCGGGACCCTGAAAGCGGAGGTGATTATTCGTGGGGAATTAAAAAAGGCCTCCGGAATCAGGGTTCACGGAGGCCTCTTTTGAGTTGATCGTCTAAGCGCTATCCGGAACCACACTGCACGCATGCAGGCACACGGGCTTCACGGTATTCGAACCGTGACGCACGTCGTTACTCGCCTGTTGCATGAACAGTGTGATCATGGGTATCGCTCTGTATCTGTGTTGCAGAGTGTTTGTGTTAGTTTGCTGCCGATTACGGCAGGCGCCAATGATGCGCCTTTGCCGCGCACGGGTCAACGAAAGTTCGGCCGAAGCGGCAATATGTCACAGTCGTTGGCGTTGCTGTAGAGGCTGCGCCGTGCGTTACGCGCTAAAAATTTGCCGGGTGCCTTCCTCCCTCGAGTTTGTTGTGAGTGCCCTGCGTGCCCGGGTATTCGTCGGTGTATGCGCTGGCGGCGGCGTTGCGCGAGCGCCGCCTGAATGCCGGCCAACGCATTGGCCCCGTGTTCCCGGGGGGAACATCGATCCTTCCCCGGTCGCACGGCTGCTGCAGGCGGTGTAGCGGGGCGCGCCGGGCAGACCTGCCGTCCGGCGCCGGGTCGTATTGCACGGGACCGGGCGATCGGCGGCATCCCGCGCGTGTACGCCACTGCCTGCAGCTGCAAACCAACGGGTCCGCCTGTTTTAGTTGCCCGCTATCCCCTACACTGCTGTGGTAATGGCTAACAAGACGCCCAACCATGCCCTCAGTCCCATGGCCTGCCCGGTGCAGCTGTCCGACGTGGACCTGTTCGGCCAGGGCTGCCAGGAGCACTGGTACGAGGCCTACCCGATCCTGCACGAACAGGCGCCTGTGCAGGTGCTGGCGGGGCAGGGCATCAACGGTGACGACGACGCCTATGTACTGACCTGCTACGAGGATATCGAGCGGGTGGTGAAGGACCCCGAGCGTTTCACCCCGGTGATGAGCCTGCGTGTTGCCGAGTTGCAGGCGATGCTCGACCGTGGCGAGGAGCCGCCCCGGGACGCATCGCGTTTCAACCTCGCGCTGGACTCGGTACGCACCCTGCGGCCGACGCTCGCCCTGTGGCGTGCCCACCGCCAGGAGCTGACCGACCCCTGGGTGGGCCCCGGCGCCAAGCGGCACAGCGCCATGATCACGGCCGTGGTGGACGAGCTGATCGACAACTGGATCGACCGTGACGACGGTGACGGCAAGGGCAGCGTCGAGTTCATTGCCGAGTTCGCCCGGCCGCTGCCGCAGATCGTGACTGCCAACGTGCTCGGGTTCCCCCTGGAGGACGTGCCGAGGCTGGCGGAGTGGGGTTCCGCCCAGGTCATGCAGTACGTCTACGGCCGCGGCCATATGAACCTGCTGTCAGAAGAAGAGACCGCGACGCAGGCGCAGCGCCTGGACGGGTTCGCCGACTACCTGGCCGACCAGGTGGCCAGCAAGCGCGCCAACCCCGCGGACGACATGATCAGCGCCCTGACGCAGATCGAGTACCGCGCCCTGGGCCGCAAGCTCACCGACGACGAGGTCTACGGCATCATCTATTTCATGGTGCTGGGCGGACTCGAGACCACGCAGTATGCGCTGGAGGAAGAGGCGCAGTTGCTCTGTGAACAACCCGGGGTACTGGCGGCGATCCAGCGTGAACCGGACAAGATACGCGCCTTCACCGAAGAGGCGATGCGACTGCGCGCCCCCACCCAGGGGCTGTCTACACGAGTGACGACTCGGGATGAGGTATTCCAGGGCGTCGCGGTCCCCGCCGGCTCCATCCTGCACATCCGCTTCGGCGCCGGCAACGTCGACCCGCGCCAGTACGAGTGCCCCTATGAACTGGACCTGCAGCGCAAGGCGCTGGGCAACCACCTGACCTTCTCCCAGGGGCCGCGCACCTGCCCGGGCGCGGGTATCTCCAGGCTGGAGCAGCTGATCGCCTGGCAGCGCCTCAGCCAGCGCCTGCGCAGCCTCGAGTACGCGCCGGGCAACACGTTCGAACACCAGCCCGGCATCATGCTCGGCACCCTGAAGCTCGACCTGCGTTTCACGAAGGCGCCGGACTGACCGGCGTTACCCGTCCTGGCTAGTCCAGCGCGAAGACGCGGTAGCCCAGTCCCTCCCGCGTGAAGCGCCCGACGCCCACGCACAGCGTCGTATTCAGCCACTGGTAGCGCGCATCGCCGGTCCTGAAGGTCGGGGCCGCCCGGAAGTAGTACTGCGATGGATCCAGTGCCGCCAGCTGCTCGCGCGTACCGAGCAGTTCCGGGGCGATGGCGATGAAGCCGTAGTACTGCACGAACAGGCGCGCACCGTCATGGGTCTCCCATACGGCGCGTACGTCGAGGCGGTAGCTGTTCTTCCCATCCACGGACAGCGCGGGCCAGTCGCCGCCGCCGGGCAGCACCCTGCCGCCCAGCCGCGGGCCGGCAAACTCGCCGCCGCCGATGTAGGCGATATTGGTTGCTCCCCAGGGCGATTCAATGGTGCCGGGGGCGTCGTCGGCGACGGCCAGCTCGACGTCGCACAGCCATTCGCCGCGCAGTAGCAGTTGCTCGTAGTCTGCCTGTTCCATGCCTGCTCCTCACCCGGCGCCGGGGTAGGGGAAGTGCGCCTCGCGTGCATCCGTGGGCTCCCCGTAGAGCTTTTGGTAGCGGCGCGACTGGATCATCCAATGTCCCGTAGCGCGCGTGTCGTTGTCGTCGTAAACGCCATCGCAGTAACGCGCGATGAGCGCGCGTATGGCCATCTCGTCTGTGCTATCGCTCATGGTTGCAGGGGCTGTCACGAAGCATGCATACACCGTAAGGCAGGCGCTGCGCACAGGCAAGCGCGGTGCGCGCACGAATGCGCTTGCCGTGGCCATCTGCGCCTGTTAGCGTCTTGCGCAAGCGTGAGAAGGAGATCCCGTGGCATGAGCACCCTGCTGGCGAAAATCCAGGTCTTTCCGGGCAAGGAAACGCTGTTCGAGGAAGTGATGGCCTTCATGTACCAACAGACCCACGACACCGAGAAAGACGTGTTGCGCTACGAGTACTGGCGCGGCAGGGAGCCCGGCTTCTACTACTGCCTGCTGTCCTTCCCCGACGCAGTCGCCTTCTGGCGCCACCAGGCATCGGATCATCACGAGGCGGAGATGCAGCGCTTTGGCGAGTGCATCGCGGAGCTGGACCTGGAAGTGCTGGACCCCGTCGTCCACGCGTCGCCGCTGCCCGCCACTCGCCCCATCCCCTGCCCGGAAGATGAAAGCGACGCCGTGCGCCAGCAGTCGGAAAACTTTCCCATCGCGCTGCAGGACTGGTGGCGCACGCTGCGGGTGCAGTGAATCCAGGGCACCTCTGAACAATGCGGTGATACCTCAGGCTTTGTGCCGACTCTGCCGGCAAGGCGCATTCGCGCAGGAAGGCTGGTTGCCTTTCAAGCGGCTGCAACGCAGC
>JAWVYG010000234.1:0-5316 GCA_033722815.1 Halioglobus sp. | reverse complement strand
GGGAGAAAATGGTATTGCTGACACGGTACACCTTGGGCGCACCGAAGGCCGGCGACTGCAGGCAGGTCACGGACTCCCCCGGGTGAAAGCCGAGTTCCATCAGGCGCACGCGGTAGGGCTCCGCCAGGGCGTCGTCGTAATCGAGAATTTCGCACGCGTCGCCGGAGCGCAGCGACCAGAGTGATTGAGTCAAAGCGGGGTCAGTCGATTGCTTGCAGATTGGTGGACCGCAAGAATATCACTAATGAGAATTATTTGCATATAAGTGCCGGCCACCGCACGGCAGGGTGCACGCCGACTTCAGCCGCCCTGCCGGTCGCGGGAGCCGGCCCACCACGAGGCCGCACAGCGTGCTCCCGCGACGGACGCCCAGACGAGAAGAGACCGGCGGCTGTACTGCCTGCGCGGCGACTATTCGCCCTTTTTCGGCTTGTGCTTGCGCTGCTTCGGGTGCAGCGACTTGCCGAGGATGTGCTCGGAATTGCCCAGCACGTGGGCGCTCGAGCCAACGATCAGTGGGTCCGGACCCCTGACGATACTGGTGTCCTTGCCCTCGTAGGGCAGCGAGGCGAGGAAATGCGACATCACGTTGAGGCGCGCGCGCTTCTTGTCGTTGGACTTGATGATGGTCCAGGGCGCGTCGGCGGTGTCGGTGTAGAAGAACATCGCTTCCTTGGCCTCGGTGTAGTCCTCCCATTTGTCCAGCGACGCCCGGTCAATGGGTGACAGTTTCCACTGCTTCAGCGGATCGTTCTTGCGCGAGTTGAAGCGATTCGCCTGCTCTTCCTGCGTCACCGAAAACCAGTACTTGTACAGGCGGATTCCCGACCTCACCAGCATGCGCTCTACCTCGGGGCACTGGCGCATGAACTCCAGGTACTCGGCCGGGGTGCAGAAATCCATTACCCGCTCCACCCCCGCACGGTTGTACCAGGAGCGGTCGAACAGCACGATCTCCCCCGCCGAGGGCATGTGCTGGATGTAGCGCTGGAAGTACCACTGCGTGCTTTCGGCCTCGCTGGGCTTTTCCAGCGCCACGACGCTGGCGCCGCGCGGGTTAAGGTGCTCCATGAAGCGCTTGATACTGCCGCCCTTGCCCGCCGCGTCGCGGCCCTCGAACAGGATGACGATCTTCTGCCCGGTGTCCTTGACCCACTTTTGCACCTTGAGCAATTCCACCTGCAACTTCGTCTTCTGCGCCTCATAGGCGCTGGAACGCAGCTTCGTATGGTAGGGATACTCCCCGGTCTCGAAGGAGCGCCTTATCGCCTCGGGATCGTGGCGCATCTCGGCCAGCTCGTGTACTACCTGCCCGGCCGAGCGCCGAACGCCATCTTGTGATTTCAGCTCGAGATTACTGATCTTGTCGTCCATCGTTGTCTAACATCCCCTGGTTGTGGTGAGACGAAGGCGCGCCCCCACGCCAGGGAGACTGACCAAATTTTCGCATATTGAACACGTGCATTCTGGCATCCGCTGGTTGATAATTGAATTAGTAATTATTTATTTATGGATTAACTATTTGTTATGAATCTCACCCAGCTGCGCCTGTTCCGCGATATTGCCAGGGAAAAGAGCTTCGCCCGTGCGGCGCGTCTCAACCACATCACCCAACCCGCGGTCAGCGTGCACATCAAGAAGCTCGAGCATGAACTCGCCATGGTGTTATTCAGGCGCTCGCCGGGCAGTGTCGAACTCACCCCCGACGGGCTCGCCATCCTGCAGGACGTCAAGGAGATACTGCGCCTCAGCGAGGGGCTCAAGAATCGCGCCAGCCTGGACCGCGGTGAACTGGTCGGCAGTATCCGCCTGGCGACCATCCACAGCATCGGCATGTACGAACTCGGCGATTTCCTGGCGGCCTTCATGAAATCCCACCCCAACGTGGCGCTGCACATGGAGTTCCAGCGCTACGACGACATCTACGACCTCTTGTTGCGAGACAAGATCGACATCGGCCTGGTCGCCTACCCCGAGCGACGCACCAATATCGAGAGCATTCCCTATGGCAGCGACGAGCTGGAGTTGATTGCGGCGCCCGGCCACCGGCTGGGCCAGCGCACCTCGGTCACCCTGGAGCAGCTGGACGGGGAGGCATTCATCGCCTTCGAGGAGGGCATGCCGACCCGTATCGCCACCGACGCCATGCTCGGCGCCGCCGGCGTGGCAGTGGACATCCGCATGACCAACGACAACATCTACACCATGAAGAAGGCGGTCCAGGGCGGTGTGGGTGTGGCGATCATCCCGGGGGGCACGCTGGAGGAGGAGGTCGCACTGGGCATGCTTGCCCGCGTCAGGATCCGCGGTGCCGATACCCGGCGACCGCTGGCGCTGCTGAAGCGCCGCGGGGCGCGATTCAACGCGGCGATACAGGCCTTTGTCGAGGAGCTGTACCGCTTCCAGGGCCAGGTAAGGTAATTCGCCCTGACGAGAGATGTTAGATGTGGTGCACCTGGTCGATCTCGTATTCGATGTCGCCGCCGGGGGCCTTCACCACCACGACCTCGCCCTCCTCCTTGCCAACGAGGGCCCGGGCGATGGGCGATACTATTGAAATGAGGTTGGCGTTCACGTCCGCCTCGTCCTCGCCGACGATGCGATAGGTGACCGTCTCGTCCGTCTCGGTATTGATCAGGTCGACGGTGGTGCCGAAGATCACCTTGCCGGTCTTGGGAATGGTGGTGACATCGATGACCTGGGCATTGCTCAGCTTGCCCTCGATCTCCATGATGCGCCCCTCGGTAAAGCTCTGCTGCTCCCGGGCGGCGTGGTATTCCGCGTTTTCCTTCAGGTCACCGTGCTCACGCGCCTCGGCGATGGCGTTGGAGATGCGCGGACGCTCCACGCGTTTGAGCCGGTCCAGCTCCTCGCGCAGGCTGGCCTCGCCGGCTACGGTCATCGGATACTTGTTCATGCCAGTGTCCCGTGCAAGTCCTGCAGCCTGCGCACGCTGCGATCCGCCTCGGTCTTCATCGCCATGCAGATCGCCTGCGCGGCGGTCAGGGTAGTAGTGTAGAACACCCTGTGCGCCTCGGCGCCCGACCGGATTGGCGCGGAGTCCTGGATGGCACGGCGGCCTTCGGTAGTGTTGACGATCAGGTCCGCCTCGTCATTGAGGATCATATCGACAATGTGCGGACGCCCCTCCTGCACCTTGTTCACCCGGCGCACGTGCAGTCCCGCATCCTCCAGCGCCTGGGCGGTGCCGCTGGTCGCCACCAGTTCAAAGCCCAGCTCACTGAGGTCCTTCGCCACGCCGACAATGCCGGCCTTGTCGGCGTCGCGCACGCTCAGCAGCGCGGTGCCGGAGACCGGCGTCCGGCTGCCGGCCCCGAGCTGTGACTTGGCGAAGGCCGCGGCAAAGGTATCGCCCGTACCCATTACCTCGCCGGTAGATTTCATCTCCGGGCCAAGGATCGGGTCGACGCCGGGGAACTTGTTGAACGGCAGCACCGCTTCCTTGACGCTGAAGTAATCCGGGATGACCTCGCTGGTAAAGCCCTGGTCGGCCAGCGTCCTGCCCGCCATACAGCGCGCCGCTACCTTGGCGAGCGAGGTGCCGATGCACTTCGACACGAAGGGTACGGTGCGCGATGCCCGCGGATTCACCTCGATCACGTAAATGGTGTCGTCCTGCCACGCCAGCTGGACGTTCATCAGGCCGCGCACGCCCAGTTCCAGCGCCATCTTCTTGACCTGTTCGCGCATCTCGTCCTGCACCGCCGGGTCCAGGCTGTAGGGCGGCAGGGAGCACGCCGAATCGCCCGAGTGCACACCCGCCTGCTCGATGTGCTGCATGATGGCGCCGATCACTACCTGCTCGCCGTCGGATACCGCGTCGATGTCGACCTCGACTGCCGATGACAGGAAGCTGTCCAGCAGCACGGGAGCGTCGTCCGAGGCCTGCACCGCACTCGTCATGTAGCGCAGCAGATCCTCCTCGCGATAGACGATCTCCATGGCGCGGCCGCCCAGCACGTAGGAGGGACGCACCACCAGCGGGTAGCCGATCTCGGCGGCCGCCTCCACCGCCTCTTCAGTACTGCGCACCGTCGTATTGGCGGGCTGCACGAGGCCGAGTTTCTGGATCATCTGCTGGAAGCGCTCGCGGTCTTCCGCGCGGTCGATGGCGTCCGGCGTGGTGCCGATAATGGGCACGCCCGCCGCCTCCAGCGCCCGCGCGAGCTTCAGCGGCGTCTGGCCGCCGAACTGCACGATGACGCCCTTCGGCTGCTCCAGGTGCACGATCTCCAGCACGTCCTCCAGCGTCACCGGCTCGAAGTACAACCGGTCGGACGTGTCGTAGTCGGTGGATACCGTCTCCGGGTTACAGTTGACCATGATGGTCTCGTAGCCGTCCTCGCGCATGGCAAGGACCGCGTGCACACAGCAGTAGTCGAACTCGATGCCCTGCCCGATGCGGTTGGGACCGCCGCCCAACACCAGGATTTTCTCGCGGTCGGTCGCCGCCGCCTCGCACTCCTGTTCATACGTGGAGTACATGTAGGCCGTCGCCGATGCGAATTCCGCCGCGCAGGTGTCCACGCGCTTGTAGACCGGGTGAATCCCGAGTCCGTGGCGATGCGCACGCACGTCCTCCTCCGACACCGCCAGCAGCACACCCAGCCGCTCGTCCGAGAAGCCCTTGCGCTTGAGCCGGAACATGGCGTCGTGGTCCAGGTCGCCCAGCTGTTGCGACTTCAGGCTGTTTTCCGTGTCGACGATATCCTCGAGCTGCACCAGGAACCAGGGGTCCACACCGGACAGGCGATACACCTCGTCCAGGTCCATGCCGGCGCGGAAGGCGTCCGCGAGGTACCAGATGCGGTCCGGGCCCGGGTTGGTCAGCTCCGCAACCAGCGTCTCCCGGTGCTCCGGGTCGTCGATATCGATCTTGTGCTCGAAGCCCGCCGAGCCCACCTCGAGCCCGCGCAGGGCTTTCTGCACGGACTCCTGGAAGGTGCGGCCGATGGCCATCACCTCGCCGACGGATTTCATCTGCGTGGTCAGTCGCGGCGAGGCCCCGGGGAACTTCTCGAAGGCGAAGCGCGGGATCTTGGTCACGACGTAGTCGATCGAAGGCTCGAAGGACGCCGGCGTCGCGCCGCCGGTAATGTCATTCTGCAGCTCGTCCAGGGTGTAGCCTACCGCCAGCTTCGCCGCCACCTTGGCGATGGGAAACCCGGTGGCCTTGGACGCCAGCGCGGAGGAACGCGACACGCGCGGGTTCATCTCGATGATGACCATGCGGCCGGTCTTCGGGTCCTGCCCGAACTGCACGTTGGAGCCCCCCGTCTCCACGCCGATCTCGCG
>JAWVYG010000233.1:0-5321 GCA_033722815.1 Halioglobus sp. | reverse complement strand
GCCCGCCGTGGCCATCACTGACGTGGGCAACTTCTATGGCCTGATCAAGGCGTACAAGGCGGCATTTGCCGAGGGCGTGCAGCCCGTGTTCGGCGCCGATCTGCGCGTGCGCGACGAGGACGACCCGGAAAAGTCGCACCCGCTGTGCCTGCTCGCCATGAACCAGCGCGGCTACCAGAATCTCACCCTGTTGATATCCCGCGGGTTCACCGAGGGCCAGGTGCTGGGCATACCCCACGTGCAGAGGGCCTGGCTGCGGGAGCATGCCGAGGGCCTGATCGCGCTGTCCTGCGGCGCCGCGGGTGATGTGGGGCAGGCGCTGGTGGCGGGCAGGGAAGAGCTGGCCGCCGAGCGGGCGCGCCACTGGATGGAACTGTACCCGCAGCGCTTCTACCTGGAGCTGCACCGCACCGGGCGCGAGGGCGACGAGACCCACCTGCACGCGGCGGTGGCGCTGGCGGAAAAGCTGCAGTGCCCGGTCGTCGCCACCAACGACGTGCGCTTCCTGGCCCCCGACGAATTCGAGGCGCACGAGGCCAGGGTTTGCATCGGCGAGGGGCGCACTCTGGATGACCCGCGCCGCGCGCGGCCCTACACCGACCAGCAGTACCTGCGTTCCGCCGACGAGATGGCGGAGCTGTTCGCCGACATCCCCGAGGCACTGGCCAACAGCGTGGAAATAGCGCGGCGGTGCAACCTGGTGCTGGAGCTGGGCAAGCCCTACCTGCCGGATTACCCCGTGCCGGCGGGAATGACCATGGACGAGTTCTTCCGCCAGTTGTCCCACGAGGGGCTCGACCGGCGGCTGGCGTTCCTGTTCGATACCGGCGCCGCCGACTTCCCGAATAAGCAGGCGGAGTACCGGGAGCGCCTGGATTTTGAGCTGGAGACCATTATCCAGATGGGCTTCCCCGGCTATTTCCTGATCGTGATGGACTTCATCCGCTGGGCCAAGCAGCACGACATTCCCGTCGGTCCGGGGCGCGGGTCCGGCGCGGGTTCGCTGGTGGCCTACGCGCTGGAGATCACCGACCTGGATCCCATCGAGTACGACCTGCTGTTCGAGCGCTTTCTCAACCCGGAGCGGGTCTCCATGCCGGATTTCGATGTCGATTTCTGCATGGAGCGCCGCGACGAGGTGATCGATTACGTGGCAGAGACCTATGGCCGCGAAGCGGTCTCCCAGATCATCACCTTCGGCACCATGGCGGCAAAGGCGGTGGTCCGCGACGTCGCGCGGGTGCAGGGCAAGTCTTACGGCCTGGCGGACAAACTGTCCAAGATGATCCCCTTCGAGGTGGGGATGACGCTGCAGAAAGCCCTGGAGCAGGAAGAGGTGCTGCGCGATTTCCTGCAGGAAGATCCGCAGGCGCAGGAAATCTGGGACATGGCGGTACAACTGGAGGGTGTCACCCGCAACGTCGGCAAGCATGCCGGCGGGGTGGTGATAGCGCCCTCGAAGCTGACGGACTTCTCGCCGCTGTTCTGCGACGAGGGTGGCGGCGGTCTCGTCACCCAGTACGACAAGGGTGACGTCGAGGATGCCGGGCTGGTCAAGTTCGACTTCCTCGGCCTGCGCACGCTGACCATCATCGACTGGGCGGTGAAGATGATCAACGAGGCCCGGGAACGGGAGGGCGAACTGCCGCTGGATATCATGAGCCTGCCGCTGGACGACCCGGGCAGCTTCGAACTGCTCAAGTCGGGTAATACCACGGCAGTCTTCCAGCTCGAGTCCCGCGGCATGAAGGAGCTTATCAAGGACCTGAAGCCGGACTGTTTCGAAGACATCATCGCGCTGGTGGCGCTGTTCCGCCCCGGGCCCCTGCAGTCGGGTATGGTAGAGAACTTCATCAACCGCAAGCACGGCCGCGAGGAGCTGTCCTACCCGGATTCGCAGTACCAGCACGAGTGGCTGCAACCCATCCTCGAGCCCACCTACGGCATCATCCTGTACCAGGAGCAGGTGATGCAGATTGCCCAGGTCCTGGCGGGCTATACCCTCGGTGGCGCGGACATGCTGCGCCGTGCCATGGGCAAGAAAAAGCCTGAGGAGATGGCCAAGCAGCGCGCCGTCTTCGAGGAGGGGGCCATCGACCTCGGTGTGGACGGCGAGCTGGCGATGAAGATCTTCGACCTGGTGGAAAAGTTCGCCGGGTATGGCTTCAACAAGTCCCACTCCGCCGCCTACGCGCTGGTCTCCTACCAGACCGCCTGGCTGAAGGTGCACTACCCGGCGCAGTTCATGGCGGCTGTGATGAGCTCCGAACTGGACAACACCGACAAGATCGTGGTGTTCGTGGACGAGTGCAAGCGCATGAAGCTGTCGCTGCGCCTGCCGGATGTCAACGAGGGCCGCCACATGTTCACCGTGAACCCTGCCGGTGAGATTATCTACGGCCTGGGTGCGATCAAGGGCCTCGGCGAGGGGCCGGTGGAGAATATCCTCGCCGCGCGGGAAGCCGGCGGTGACTTCAGCGACCTGTTCGATTTCTGCGCCCGCACCGATCCGAAGAAAGTCAACCGCCGCGCCATCGAGGCGCTGATCCGCTCCGGTGCGTTCGATGCCTGGAAGACCGAGCGCTGGGTGCTGATGGCGGCCCTGGACGACGCCCTCAGGGCGGCGGAGCAGAGCGCCGCCAACCGCGACAGCGGCATCGACGACCTGTTCGGTGAGGTGGTACCGACCTCCGTCAGCAGTGGCGGCGACGTCTATGGCGATTTTCGCCACACGCGTCCCTGGTCCGATAAGGAACGCCTGGGCGGTGAGCGCGATACCCTCGGCCTGTATATCACCGGTCACCCCATCGACGAGTACGCGAAGGAGGTACGCAAGTTCGCACCCAACCGGCTGGCGGACGTGCGCGAGAACCGCCGCGAGGACCAGTCGATCGTCGGCCTCGTGATGGCCTCGCGGACCATGAACACCCAGCGCGGCACCATGGCCGTCATGACCCTGGACGACGCCAGCGCACAGATGGAAGTGACGCTGTTCTCCGACGCCTACTCGGAGTACCGCGATCTCGTGGTGAAGGACACCATCGTGATCGCCCAGGGGCGCATCTCTGTCAGCGACAAGACGCAGAAACTGGAGATGCGCGCCAACCGGCTGCAAAGCCTTGAGGATGCACGGCAGAACCTCGCCGCGGACCTGACCATCGAGATCGACGCCGACAGCCTCGACGACAGGTTCAGTGAAATGCTGGAGCGCACCCTCGCCGGCGCGGGCGGCGGCAACTGCCCCGTCTCGCTGGTGTACAAGCAAACGCGGAATTCCGCCCGGGTGCGCCTGGGCGAGCGCTGGCGTGTGATTCCCAGCGACGATCTGCTGCAGGCCCTGCGCGCGCTGCACGGCGCGGACCGCGTCTTCCTGCAGTACCGCTGACCCCCGCCCGCGCCCTGTCCAGGAATCCCGCTTCGTTAATCCATTGAATCTTTACAGGAGGTAGTACAACCATGTTGTTGCAAGACAAAGTCGTTATCGTATCCGGCATTGGCCCGGGCCTGGGCCAGGAGCTGTCGACGCTGGCAGCCGCCGAGGGCGCCGCCGCGGTGGTGCTCGCCGCGCGCACGCAGGAAAAACTGGATGTGGCGGAACAGGAAATCAAGGACCTGGGGCTGGGTACGAAGACCCTGAAAGTGGCCACCGATATTGCCGACCAATCCCAGTGCCAGGCGCTGGCCGACGCCGCGGCGGCCGAATTCGGGCGCATCGATGTGTTGTTCAACTCCGCCTACAACCCGGGTTCCTTCGAGCCCATCGAGTCGGCCAGCCTGGACGGTTGGCGGCAGGCAATGGACGTCAATTTCTTCGGCACGATGCAGCTTACCCAGGCCTGCATCCCGCACATGAAGTCCGCGGGTGGCGGCTCCATCGTGATGATCGCCACCATGGTCGAACACAAGCCGCTGGCCACGCAGGGAGGCTATGGCTCCTCCAAGATGGCCCTGCGCGGCGCCACCAAGCACCTGGCGCTGGAGCTGGGCAAGTACAACATCCGCGTCAACAGCGTACACATGGGCTGGATGTGGGGCCCCTCCGTGGAGACCTATTTCAACTGGCAGCAGCAGGCTACGGGCAGGAGCAAGGAAGAGCTGATGGCGGAGGTGACGGCGAACATACCGCTGGGCGTGATTCCCGATGACGGCGATTGCGCAAAGGCCGCGCTGTTCTTTGCTTCGGATTACTCCAGGGTCGTCACCGGTTCGGCCCTGGATGTCAATGGCGGCGAGTACATGCCCATCTGAGGTGCCCCGTCGGCCCCGGTCGGCGCACACTTTTTTGCGGAGGAAACAATGAGCGTCAAAGACAAGGACAAAGACAAGATAGAAGCGGCGGTGTTCCGCCGGCTGCTGGAACACCTGGACAGCCGCAAGGACGTGCAGAACATCGACCTGATGAACCTCGCCGGGTTCTGCCGCAACTGCCTCTCCAAGTGGTACGTGGCGGCGGCGGAAGCCGAGGGTGAGCAGGTGGATTACGAGCAGGCCCGCGAGCGGGTCTACGGCATGCCCTACGGCGAGTGGAAGGACAGGTACCAGACGCCGGCCACGCCGGAGCAGCTGGCCGCCTTCGACAGGAACAAACCCGCGGACTGAACCGGACCCGGCGAGGCCGCGCTTACAGCGGCCCGTAGGGCAGGAAGCGGTTGTCGCTGACCTCCCGCAACCAGAGCAGGAATTCCCTTTCCAGCCGCTGGCCGCGCTGGCGCAGTACCCGCGCGAGCGGAATCACGGGCGAGCGCTCGCCGGCCTCCCAGCCGGGCAGGTTCTCGGCAACGGCAAAGAAGCGGATGAGGTGGCGGATGTCGTCGTCTGTGAGCGCCTCGGCGGTCGCCGTCCAGTCGCCGTGATCGATGTGCATCAGTCCGCTCAGGCGCTGGCTCTCGTCACCCGCCAGGTGCTCGGGGAGGGATGCCAGCAGGTCCGAGCGACTGTAGTCCATCAGCTGTTGCAGGGTCGGCGTGTCGATGCTCGCGTTCCCCGCGGCTGCGTCGGCGTTCGGGTCCCAGGTTCCCAGAGACATGTTCGTGTCCACATCGTTACAATGTGGTCCAGTGTACTGTGCGTCTGCTGTCGGGGTAAACGCTGCGAAACCATCCGGGCGTGGCGGTGCACAGGTCGGACCGGCTGCGTCGTCAACGACGCGCCCAAACAAGCGTGGAAGAGAGTATGAGTGATATGCCAAGACCACTCGAGGGTGTTCGCGTGATCGAGCTGGGGCAGTTGCTGGCCGGCCCCTTCACCGGCACTATCCTTGCGTATTTCGGCGCCGAGGTGATCAAGGTTGAGCCGCCGGGCGGAGACCCGATACGCCGCTG
>JAWVYG010000232.1:0-5336 GCA_033722815.1 Halioglobus sp. | reverse complement strand
GCACGCAGGTGCAGGCGACATAGTACTCAAACGATGCGGGGACCGTTGCCGGTTCACCCTCGATGCCCGGCGCAGCCAGCACACGATGATGGCCAGCCTGGTGGATATATCCGGCCTGTTCGCCTTCCAGCAGCTGTTTCAGTGGCTCACAGCGGGTCGCGCCGTGGCCTCACGGGTTGGCATCGGCGCTATCTCGCGTGACGATCTGCTACCGTTTATCCAGCTGTTCAATGCACCGGTACTGGCGGAGGGCTCCGTCACCTATCTCGAGTACGATGTCGCCCAATTGGAGGTGCCTGTGGTAGCGAGTGTTGGGGAATTCACGGAATTTTTCGCCTATTTTCCCTGCGCGGTATTCGAGGTTGCCAATACCGACCCGGCCCGCCAGACAGCGGCATTGATCAGAGCCGCCGTGCAACAATGCCAGCCGGTGCCCAGCCAGCCGCAGATCGCTGCGAGTCTCGGCTACCCTTTGACGACATTCCGTCGCCGACTGGCCCAGGAGGGCACAAGTTTTCGGGAGATTCGCGATCACTGCCTGCAGGAAGCCGCGGAGGATCTACTCCATCGGCGCGTCTCCATTGCCCAGACGGCTTTACAGCTCGGCTTTCAGGACAGCGACACTTTCCGCAAGGCTTTTCGACGCTGGACCGGCATGACTCCGTCGCTCTGGTGTCAGTTGAGCGAGCAGACTGCAGGCGACTAAAGCCCGGTACAAATGGGCCCGGTATCAGGCGGCAGCTGAGGGCGGCGCGATCGCTTCTTTCGCGAAGGCCTCCCAGCGCGGCTCCGCCATTTCCGCCACAAATCGGCTGTAGCTCCATGGCCAACTGGCCGGTACACCTTCCGCGTCGAGGTACCAGCTCTGGCAGCCACCGGTATACCAGACGGTGGTTTTTGCCGCAGCTACGCGCTGCCGGTCAAACTCCTCCATCGCGGCAGCAGACGGGCAGACCTCGGGAATCTCTCCCGAAACAATTTTATCGATCAGTTGCTGGATATAACCCCACTGGTGCTCGGCAATATCTATCAGCGAGAAATTGCCGACCGGCCCGTTGGGTCCGTTCAACATGAAGAAATTCGGCATGTCCGGCATGCAAACAGAGAGATAGGCCACGGGCCGCCTGGCCCACAGGGTCTCCAGGTCGGTACCATTGCGACCGCTGATCTTCATTGGGCGCATGAACTGATCGGCGCGAAATCCGGTCGCCAGGGCAATGACATCGAGTTCGTGCAGGATTCCGTCGGTCGTTCTGATCCCCTTCGCTTCAATACACTCGATATCCTGTCGTACCAGTTGCGCGCAGTCTCGCTGAATGGCTGCATAATAGTCGGGCGAGAAAACCAGACGCTTGCACAATGGTTCGTGGTCCGGTCGTAAACTCTCGCGTAGTTCCGGATCCCGCACGCCTTGTTCCAGGTTGTCCAAACAGGCCTGACTCATGGCCCTCGAGCCCTCGGAATCAGGATCCGTAAGCGCCTGCGTGTACCGTTCGACGGCGGCCGAATAGCCGTCAAAATCCATGGCATCGTTCAGGACATCTGGATCGGCGCGGAACATCGCCCGCTCCTGCTCCGAGTAATGGCCGTTTTCTATCGGCATAATCCACTGTGGTGTACGCACGAAATGTGACACAGAGATACCGCGCTCGGTCAGCGCAGAGACGATCTGCACGCCCGTGGAGCCCATACCGATCACGCCGACACGCTTGCCCTTGAGCTCCACCGAGTGATTCCAGCGGGCGGTGTGAAACATCGCCCCCTCGAACTGATCCATACCCCTGAAATTCGGGTAACTGGGTACGTGTAATACTCCCGTCGCCGCGATCACCACATCGGCGATATCGCGCCGGCCGTCCTGCAGAGACAGGTGCCAGCGGCCCTCGCGAAAATCCGCCCGCGCGACTTCAGTGTTGAATTCAACCAGGTCATGCACGCGGTACTTTTCAGCGACCTGTTCAAAGTAAGCTTGAATCTCCGCGCCGGGCGAGAGGTGACGCGTCCAATCCGGATTGCGTTCGAAGGTATACGTGTAGTGATGCGAGGGGACGTCGCAGGTGAGACCGGGATAGGTATTCTCCCGCCAGGTACCCCCTACACGGTCGGCCTTTTCATACAGGGTCACATTATTGAAGCCCGACTCCCGTAACTTGATACCTGCCAGCATCCCGGCCATGCCGGCACCGATCACCACCACTCGAAAGTCTTGCTTGTTCATCGTCTTCTACTCCTGGCTGATTAGACGTATTCCAGCTTACAAAAAGGACAGGGCACTAACCTGACATTTTTGTCCATTTAACCGTCTGTTTCGCTCAAAGCGCACAAGGCGACTTCTCTTCGTGGTGTAAAACTCCCGCTCTCGTGCTCCTCTATAGTTCGAGTTTTCCAGCTTCGAAACTTTTTGTTGATCCTGGCCCCTGGATCTTCGCACCCTACTCTGGCGGATCCAGCCAGACCGGCGAAGACCACGCCCGTTCGCGGATTGTCGCAGGTACACGCGGGTCCGGCTCACGTCCCAGGCGTATGGCGTCATAGGTCGACCAGCGGCATGTTGGATTCTGGATCGCCCTGACATAGTAGAACGCACCCTGATTCGCATCGAAGTCATCGTCCTGCCAGGCGGCCATTAGTTGCTCAGCCCCACTGTCGCCGCGAAGCTGGCAGGTGGTGGTATCGACATCGGCCCCATTGTCCGGACAACGACCTGTACTCGAGTCGACCTCCAGGCCGTCCGCACAGACAACGTCACGCACCCGTTCGTGTGTTTCCCCCTCTGCGTCGATCCAGCCCTTTACCACCTGGACGCGCTGCAATGGTGCGCTCAACCAGTCAGCGCTGGCCCAGACGAAGAACGTCGGGCTCTGTGCCTGCGCAGTCTCCGGCTGCAGTACACCCCCCATGGGCACGCCACCTTCGCTGGCCACCGCAACAGGGTCGGCGTTTTCCACAACGGTCTCGTCGAAGCCCCAGCCCGCGAAGAAGCGCAGGGCGATCCGTGGACCGGAAGTCGCGTACGTTTCGCGGCGCTGCATACCGGCGAATATTGCGTCGCGTGTATTCTCCTCGGCCCAGACAGCAGCGAGGCCACCGGACCCATGATCCGGGAGAATCTGGCTCTTGAACGGCATATCATCCCTGATACGCATACGCCGCAGCGCCGGCGAGCTGACCGCGCCGACCTTGCCGACGAAGTCCCACTCCTCGGCATCGCCGGGGTTGGCGTTGTGCCCATCCGTGGCCGCGACGAAGCCGAACGCCATCGGATTGAAGCCGTATTCGCGATCGAGCTGCAACCCTATCTTCAGGCCCTGGCGCGCAAAAGAGGTCTTCAATGCGCAGCCGGTCTCCTCGCCCTGGTCACAGGGCTGCAAAACCTGTTCAAAGGCACATTCCTCATCGGTCGCCCCGACGCCCAGCGCACACTCCGAGGCGCCTTTCACCTGGTACATCTCCGCAAGGGGCTCGCGCCGCATGCGCAGGCGCCAATCATCCTCACTATAGGTGCCGCCATCCCAGGTATACCGGCTGTAAAAGAGGCCCCAGCCCTTGTTCATGTTGTGGGGAATAGTCAGAAAATCGCAATCACCCGCACAGGATTCTTCCAAACCGCGCCATAGCTCTATGGCGCTGTTGACATCCAGTGACGAGATGGCGTGTTCGGGCAGGTTGTCGCCATTGAAGATGACGTTGCGGTGGTGCTTCCCCGCACGTTCCAGGGTCGGCGAAAATTCATAGGCGGCAAACGTGGTGAACAGGCCGGGCTCATTGTGGCGATCAGCCAGCTCGATATAGCGCGCCCATTCAGACTCCGCATCCTGACGGCAACGCTCCTCGCGCTCTTCGCCCTGGCAGATGGGCAGGGGCTGGCGCGGAGCCCTGGGACGCTTGCGATATTCACCCGCCGGCTGTGACGAATCCGGCTGAAAATTCCCGCGGGTCTGGCGGCCCTGCAGGAACATCGCCGTGGCATAACCCGGGGTCTCCATGAACCAACAGTTGAACCTGTCCCGCAGGCCCAGACCGGGGTCATCACAGCGGGTGCGCGTGCCAAAGCCCTCCGCGTGATCCGTGATGGCGACAAAGTCCAGCGGGCGTGAGAGCTGCATCATTTCGCCACCGGGGCTGCGCAATGGCCTGCCCCGGGCAAAGCGGTAGGCGTCCTCGATCGTCGCCGTCGTACCAAAGACGACTGCGTCCATGCTCTCCGTTGTGTGTACGTGCACCTCGCCCCAGTACACGTTCTTCAGCGGGTTGTACGGTTGCGGAACCAGATCGAGCGTCGGGGGAATCCTGATTCGGCTGTCGTCCTGCAGTGCGTAGTCCTCGGCTGCCGTGTCCGGCACAATCTGCTGTGCGGCCTCATAGAGTGGCCCGAGGAATTTCCACCACAGCAGCAGGACTGCCAGTAGGACGAGGACAACGAACCCCAGTAGAGTCTTCTTCAGCATCGACAAACCACCTTAAATAAATTATCGAACTAAAGGTCGTAACGCAGCATCACACCGCCCACATAAAAGGGTCAGGTCTCCCATTTCCCTCGTGAGTCCTGCATTGTTACCACATACGCCCGCGACCCGGATGGGACATGGGAGCCACGACCCCTCAATTGCGAGTACTGCCTCGATAATAATACGCCAACCCTATAGGTTGGAAATGGAAGGCCTGACCCCTCGGGGCGTGACCCCTGGGAGTGCTACCATGTCTTTGCGCCCAGGCAGGTGAGGGTCTGCCTGAGCCGCGAATTCCAGAGCATCAGAACAGTAACAGGATCGCGGCGGTGGCAATCACGCCCAGCGTCAGCAGCATACTCAGCGGGCGCACCAGGAATGGAAGGCGGGCGACGATGGTGAAGTAGTGCATCACCCTCGCCAGCAGAAACACGCCGGCCATCGCCATCACATACTGTGACGCCAAACCGGTGAGTTCATTGAGCAGGATAAGAAGCAGGCCGATGGGAACATTTTCAGTGAAGTTGGCGTGGCCACGAATGCGCTTTAGCAGGGCCTCGTCACCACCATCCCCGAGGCTGACGCCACTCTTAAAGCGATAGCCGCCAACACGCAAGGTAAAAACCACGTGAAGCAGGCCGAATATGGCGGCGAATAGAATAGTTATTTCGGGGAAGTGAACTGTCTGCATGATAATGCCTTTCGAGCGATTGGAGTGTGTGTAGGGCCATATAGTCGAAGCAGTATACCCCGCCACCCTCGTATCCTTTCACCCCAAACAGTGTTTCACTGACCCCTACATCTATCGCGAAAACTTCACCATGGTTCTTGCCATCCATCCTATGGCCATACCGGTAAACAGCATAATGTAGATCAGCAGCACGCGGG
>JAWVYG010000231.1:0-5355 GCA_033722815.1 Halioglobus sp. | reverse complement strand
GTGCGCTGCTGCGCTGGGAAATGCTGCGACTGTGCGTACTGGCCCTGTTGCTGCTGGGCGGCGCGTGGCTGACCGGAACGGTGGGCCTGGCGGCGACCGCGGTTTACGCGTTGCTCAATATCGGTTTCCTGCTGCAACTTGCCCGCAGCGACGAACCCGGTGACATGGCGCTGGCCGGGTAGATTACGCCTCGCTGCTGTGCAGCCGTCGCGGCTCGATGCTGTGGGTGCTCGACCCGTCGTCCACGTACACCACACCCCCGACGATATTGACCGACAGTTGCATGGTACGTGCGATCACCGACTGTGCCAACTGCTCGATGTCCGGCCAGGCAAACTGCCATACCTGCGCGCGCGGTAACCCGGCGATTGCTTCCCCGTTGCGCTGCCACCAAGTGTCCGCGCTGGCGCCGAAGGCGTAGACGCGGATGTCCGCGGCGCGGCCGCAGGCCTTGCGCAGGCGCGGCTCCTCCGGCTGGCCTACCTCGATCCACGTGGCGATCTCGCCGCTGTCGGTATGCCGCCACAGGTCCGGCTCGTCGCTGCTCGACAGGCCGCGGGTGAACTGCAATCCATCGGCGTAGTTCAGGCACCACGCCAGCAGGCGCGCCGTCATGCGCTCGGGCGTCTCCGACGGATGCAGCGCCAGCGTCACGGCGATGTCGGCGTACACCTGCCGGTCGTTGTCCGCCAGTGCGACCTGGGCCTTGTAGATGGTGGGTTTCAGTGCCACGGCGAGCCGCCTCCCTCAGTCGCTCGGCACGTTGCGCACGCGCCACAGCACCAGCGCGCAGAGCAGCGCGACGATGGCGTCTGCACCCATGCGCAGGCGATAGATATCTGAGGGCTCGGGCACGGTGTTGTACAGCACGGTGGCAATCGTCGCGGGCAACACGGCGCCGATGAACAGGCTGAATCGTGAGTGCCCTAACAGCCCGAGGGCGATGATCAGGTAGGTGGCACCCAGCAGGGCGTCCAGCAGCGCCGGCTCGGTGAGCTCCCGGTACCACAGGGCAGCGACATGCGCGTAGCCTGACGCCGTCAGCAGGCAGGCGGCGGCGGCGCGGGTGAGGCGCGTGCCCTTGCTCGATCCCCTGCCTGGCCCTGTCGGCGTCATAATTACTGCGAGTTGCACTGCTTGTTAAGGACCGTACCACAGGGCAGCCGGGCAACGCAGTCTCCAGATGGGGCAGCGTGCAGCGCGGCCTACTCCTGTGCCGGGGTGAACGCCAGCAACTCGGCACCGCCGTCCACCAGGTCGCCCCGGGCGCAGAAGAACGCGGTCACCGTCCCGGGGCAGGGCGCCTTGATGGCGTGTTCCATCTTCATTGCCTCCAGCACCAGCAGTGGCGTGCCGGCTTCCACCACGGTGTCCGGCTCGACCAGCAGGGCCACGATCGTTCCGTTCATCGGTGCGGTGAGCTGACCGTCGCTTGCACCGGCTGCGCCGGTGCCGGTGTCCGGTGCCAGCAGCTGGAACTGGCAGGAGCCCTCTGGCAGGTACAGCGTGTAACCGGGGCCGGTGGCGGCGAGCACGCCGCGCTGGCGGTGCCCCTCGGCTTCCAGCAGCAGCGAGTCGCCCAGCAGCTCCCCGCGCAGTACGCTCTGTTGGCCGTCGACGTCGATATGGTAGGCACCGTCGCGCTGCTCGATCGCGACCCGGTGATCCTGCTGGTGGCAGCGCAGCTCGAAGCGGTGCACATGGGGCTGGTTGAGGCGCCACGCATCGGCGCGGTTCCAGGGCGAACCGGGATCGGCCGCGCCGGCGTGGTCGTCGCCGCGGGTTGTCGCCAGCAGCAGGGCCAGCGCCGCCCGGGGCAGCTGCGTGGCGAGGTCCTGGTCGCGATCGCGGAAGATCTCCTGGCGGTGCCGTTCGATGAAGCGCGTGTCTAGACGGGCGCGGGAAAACGGCTCACAGGTGGCGAGGTTGTACAGGAAGTCGATGTTGGTCGTGGTGCCGCCGACGCGGTAGCTGGCCAGTGCCCGGGCCAGCCGCGCCAGCGCGCGCTCGCGGGATTCGTCCCACGTGACGAGCTTGGCGATCATCGGATCGTAGTACACGCTGATCTCGTCCCCCTGCTGCACGCCGGTGTCGACGCGCACGTGTCGCGTCTCCTCCGGGGCGCGCAGGAAGTCCAGCGTACCGGTCACCGGCAGGAAGTCGTTTTCCGGGTCCTCGGCGTAGATGCGCGCCTCGAAGGCGTGCCCGCTGATGCTGACCTGCTCCTGGGCCAGCGGCAGCGCCTGTCCCGCCGCGACCAGCAGCTGCCATTCCACCAGGTCCTGACCCGTGATCATTTCCGTGACCGGGTGCTCCACCTGCAGGCGCGTGTTCATCTCCATGAAGTAGAAGCTGCCGTCCTCGTCGAGCAGAAACTCCACGGTGCCTGCGCCGCGGTAGTCGATGGCGGCGGCGGCCTTGACCGCCGTGTCGCCCATCGCCCGGCGCAATTCAGCGGATACGCCCGGCGCGGGCGCCTCCTCGATGACCTTCTGGTGCCGGCGTTGCACCGAGCAGTCGCGCTCGGCAAGGTAGACGCCGTTGCCCTGGCTGTCGCAGAACACCTGGATCTCGACATGCCGCGGCCGTGTGAGGTACTTCTCCACCAGCATGCTGTCGTCGCCGAAGCTCGCGGCGGCCTCGCGGCGCGCCGCATCCAGGGCCGCCTCGAATTCCTCGCCCGAGTCGACCTGGCGCATACCCTTGCCGCCGCCCCCCGCCGTCGCCTTCAGCAGCACCGGGTAGCCCATTTCCTCCGCCGCCGCGCGCAGGCGGCCGGCGGACTGGTTTTCGCCGTGGTAGCCCGGTACCAGCGGCACCTCGGCTTGCTCCATGATGCGTTTCGCCGCCGCCTTCGAGCCCATCGCCTCGATGGCGGACGCCGGCGGGCCGATGAACACGACGGAGGCGTCGGCACACGCCTGGGCGAATGCGGCGTTCTCCGACAGGAAACCATAGCCGGGGTGGATGGCCTCGGCGCCGGTCGCCTGCGCGGCGCGCAGGATGGCGTCGATGTCGAGGTAGGACTCCCTGGCCGGTGCGGGTCCGATGTGTACCGCCTCGTCGGCCAGCTGCACGTGCAGGGCCCCGGCATCGGCATCGGAATACACCGCAACCGTGGCGATGCCCAGGCGTCGCGCGGTACTCATGACACGACAGGCTATTTCACCGCGGTTGGCGATCAGGATCTTGTTGAACATACGCTATGTCTCCAGCCGGTGGCGGCAGGTATCACCGCGAACACGGGCCCGGTTGCGGGCGGCGTTTGAAGGTTGCTGCAGGTGCTCATGTTTACATCCGGAAGACGCCGAAGCTGGATTCCTCCACCGGCGCATTGAGGGACGCGGAGATGCACAGTCCCAGCACCGTGCGAGTGTCGGCGGGATCGATGACGCCGTCGTCCCACAGCCGCGCCGAGGCGAAATAGGGATGCCCCTGCCGTTCGTACTGGTCGATGATCGGCTGCTTGAAGGCGTCTTCCTCCTCCGGCGTCATCGACTTGCCGTCGCGCGCCAGCTGGTCCTGGCGCACCGTAGCCAGTACCCCGGCGGCCTGTTCGCCGCCCATCACCGAAATCCGCGCGTTGGGCCACATGAAAAGGAAGCGCGGGTCGTAGGCGCGTCCGCACATGGCGTAGTTGCCCGCGCCGAAGGAGCCGCCGATGATCACGGTGAACTTCGGCACCCGCGCACAGGCCACCGCGTGCACCATTTTCGCGCCATGGCGGGCGATACCCCCGGCCTCGTACTGCTTGCCCACCATGAAACCGGTGATGTTCTGCAGGAAGACCAGCGGGATCTTGCGCTGCGCGCACAGCTCGACGAAGTGGGCGCCCTTCACGGCAGACTCGCTGAACAGGATGCCGTTGTTGGCCACGATCCCCACCGGGTAGCCATGTATGCGCGCGAAGCCGCAGACCAGCGTCTCGCCGAACAGTGCCTTGAATTCGTCGAACTCGGAGCCGTCGACGGTGCGTGCGATCACCTCGCGCACATCGAACGGCTGGCGTGAATCCGCGGGGATGACGCCGTAGATGTCCTCGGGGGGATACAGCGGTTCACTGCCGGGCCGGGTATCCAGTGGGATGTCCTTCACGCGGTTAAGCCTGGCCACCGCACCGCGCATCAGCTCCAGCGCGTGGTGGTCGTTATTGGCGTAGTGGTCCGTCACGCCCGAGGTGCGGCAGTGCACATCGGCGCCACCCAGTTCCTCGGCCGACACCACCTCGCCGGTGGCTGCCTTCACCAGCGGCGGCCCGCCGAGGAAGATGGTGCCCTGGTTCTTGACGATGATGGACTCGTCCGCCATCGCGGGCAGGTAGGCCCCGCCGGCGGTACAGGAGCCCAGCACCGCGGCAATCTGCGGTATGCCCATCGACGACATGCGCGCCTGGTTGTAAAACGCGTGCCCGAAGTGCTCGCGGTCGGGAAAGACCTCGTCCTGCAGCGGCAGGAAGGCGCCGCCCGAGTCCACCAGGTACAGGCATGGCAGGCGGTTTTCCTCGGCGATCGTCTGGGCGCGCCCCTGTTTTTTTACCGTCAACGGGTAGTAGGTCCCGCCCTTCACCGTGGCGTCGTTGATGAAGATCATGCACTCCTGGCCCGCGACCCGGCCGATGCCGGTGATCAGGCCCGCACCCGGTACGTCGTCCTCGTACACCTGGTAGGCCGCCAGTTGCGACAGCTCCAGAAACGGCGAACCGGGGTCGAGCAGCGCGCCCAGTCGTTCTCGCGGCAGCAGCTTGCCGCGCGAGGTATGCCGTTGCTGCGCTTTCGCGCCGCCGCCCTGGCTGATCTTGTGCACCACCTCGCGCAGGTCCGTGACCTGCGCGCGCATCGCGTCGCGGTTGGTGGCGAAGGCCTCATCGCGCGTATTGACCTGCGATTGCAGTACCGTCATGACTTGCCCCCCTATTTGGTCGCGTTGAACAGTTCGCGCCCGATGAGCATGCGGCGGATTTCCGAGGTGCCCGCGCCGATCTCGTACAGCTTGGCGTCGCGCAGCAGGCGCCCGGTGTTCGCCTCGTTGGTGTAGCCGAAGCCGCCCAGCGCCTGGATGGCCTGCAGCGCCATCTGCGTGGCTTTCTCCGCGGTATACAGGATGACCGCGGCGCAGTCCTGGCGCGTTTCCTCGCCGCGGTCGCAGGCCGCCGCCACCGCGTACAGGTAAGCGCGGCAGGCGTTGAGGTCGGAGTACATGTCCGCCAGCTTGCCTTGCATCAGCTGGAACTCGCCGATGCTCTGGCCGAACTGCTTGCGGTCGTGCAGGTAGGGCAGCACCTCGTCGACGCAGGCCTGCATGATGCCCACGGGCCCGCCGGACAGCACGGTGCGCTCGTAGTCCAGCCCCGACATC
>JAWVYG010000230.1:0-5410 GCA_033722815.1 Halioglobus sp. | reverse complement strand
TGGTACGCACCACCGAATTCGATCCCACCACCGGTATGGCGCGCCTGACCACCCGGCGCGTGTCGCGGGCGTCCGCGGAGCAGCGCAAGGGCAGGGCGGGGCGTCTTGCGCCCGGCGTCTGCTACCGCCTGTGGAGCAGGCAGCAGCACAAACGCCTGGTTGCCCACAGTACCCCGCAGATCATGCACGAAGACCTCGCGCCGTTGGTCCTGCAGCTGCTGTCCTGGGGGATAGGCGACCCGGCCGACCTGGCCTGGCTGGACCAGCCGCCCGCGGCGGCCTACCAACAGGCACTGGAGACGCTGGAGCGCTGCGGCGCGGCCTTTGACGGTGACTCCGGACGCAGCGCCCTGACACCTCACGGCGTGCGCCTCGCCCAGATGCCTCTGCACCCGCGCCTTGCGCACATGCTGTTGGTCGGCTGCGATATCCAGGCGCGGGAAACTGCCTGCCTGCTGGCGGCCATCCTCACAGAGCGCAACCCGTTCGCCGACCAGGGCATCGACCTGGGGATAGCCGTAGCGGTACTGATGGGTGAGGAGCGCTGCCCCGCACACCTGCAGAGCTGGTTCAAGCGCATCTGGCAACAGGCGCGCCGTTACGCCAGGCTGGCCAGCGAAGTGCATAAACCCCGCAAGTTCGCACTCGATATCCAGAAGCGCGACGTCCTGGGCATCCTGCTGGCCAGCGCCTATCCCGATCGAATTGCCCGCCTGCGCCCGGGCGGCGAGCGTGTCGTCTACCAACTGAGCAACGGCCGCAGTGCGGTGCTGCCTGGCAGGGACGACCTGGCTGGCAGGGAGTGGCTGGCGGTCGCCGACCTGGGCGGTGGTCTCGGCGAGCCCGAGGATCGCATCTACAGCGCCAGCAGCCTGGATCCGGCCAGTTTCCGGGATATCCTGTCGACCCTTGTCACGGAGCGGGACCGTGTGGAGTGGGACTATCGCAACGAGCGCTTCGTCGCGGAACGACACAGCCTGGTAGGCAGGATCGTGTTGGCCGTCGAGCCGATGGATGACGTGCCCGAAGCGGCCCGCACGTCGGCCCTGCTGGACGTGTTGCGCAAGAAGGGCCTGAGCATCCTGCCCTGGTCCGAGCCCCTGCAGCAGTTGCGCTATCGCGTGCAGCACCTGCACCGCGTGTTCGCCCAGGAGTTGGAGAACCCCTGGCCTGACATGTCCGATGAGGGTCTGCTGGAAGACCTGGAGAACTGGCTCGCGCCCTACCTGTCAGAGGTGGGTATGCTGGAGGATTTCCTGCGCCTGGACCTGCGCTCCATCCTGAACAACATGCTGCCCTGGCCGCTGCCACTGGAGCTGGAGCGACTCGCACCGGAGCGCCTCGCGGCGCCTTCCGGGTCGAACATCGCGATTGACTACAGCCAGAATCCCCCGGTGCTGGCGGTGAAGTTGCAGGAGATGTTCGGCTGTGAAGAGACACCGCATGTCGCGGACGGACGCATCCCGCTCATGGTGCACCTGCTGTCACCGGCCGGACGGCCTCTCCAGGTCACACAGGACCTGGGCAGCTTCTGGCGCAACGGCTACCAGGAGGTGCGACGCGAGATGCGCGGCCGCTACCCGAAACATCCCTGGCCCGACGACCCGCTCGACGCCTTGCCCACGCGGGAGACCAAGCGCCGCGCGGGCACCTAGTTGAGCTTGACGGGATCCAGGTCGGCGGCAAGCGAGTCGCGGATGGCCGCGGGAACCTCCCGCCCCTCGATGGTGTATGCCGGGTGGTCGATGCCCGCATGCAGCGTCGCCCCCAGGTTTATGGCGCTGATCATGCTGGCGGAAAGCTCGAAGCGCAGGAAGTGTACCGATGAGGTCTTGGTATCGTTCTCGCGCTCCAGGTCCTCGTCCGCCACCGGGTAGACCCTGTCGTTGCCCTCGACCTGCAGCCATACGCGATCTTCGATACCGATCATTTTTTGCAGCTGCTGTTCGCGCTCGGCCGGGTCCTCGTACTCGATCATGAACGTGGCCTTCCAGTTGTGGCCGTCGGGTATCAGTGGATTGTAGGCCTCCAGTTCCTCGTTGATCGCATCGGCCTCGAAGACCTTCTCGATGCGCAGCATCTCCTGGACCTGGTAACGGATGGTCAGCGCATCCTCGAAATACAGGCGCGCGTGCTCGCCGAGTCCCAACTGGCGGTTCTTCTTGTGCGCCATGACCTCGGCGCGGAAAACCGGCCTTTGTTCTGCGTACTCCTCGAGGGACCAAAGATCGGTGCGTGACAATCTGCTCATAACAATCGTTCCTATAATCCGTAGGCAATCCGCAACAGGGTCATGGGGTGTTCCGCCTCGTCCACGCTGTCGCTCAGGTTGGCAATATGGGCGGCGGCCATGGGGCAGTCGCTGATGAAATGGTCTGGCTTGATCTGGTCTACCTTGCGCACCACAGGACGAGCGATCTTCACCGCCTTGTCATGGGTTTCGCGCTTGACCGCGTACGTGCCGTCGTGGCCTGAACAACGCTCCTGGGGTTGCACGCGGGTGTCCTCGACCAGTTCCAGCACGTCGCGGGTTTTCAGGCCGATATTCTGCACCCGCTGGTGGCAGGCGACCTGGTAGGCGACATCCCCGAGCGGCTGGCTGAACTGGGTATCCAGTGCCTCGCCCTTGTGGCGCAGCCACAGGTACTCGAAGGGATCGTAGAAGGCGTCCTGCACCTTCTTAACCTGCTCGTCGTCGGGAAACAGCAGCGGTAGCTCCTGCTTGTACATCAGTACACAGGACGGAATCGGCGCGGTCAGGTCGTAGCCGTCGTCCACCAGGGCCGCCAGCAGGGGTATATTGGCGTCCTTCAGTCGCTCGACCGCGTCCAGGTCACCCAACTCGAGCTTGGGCATGCCGCAGCACTGTTCCCTGGGGATAATGTCGATGTGCACGCCGTTGTGCTGGAACACCTTGACGAAGTCTTCGCCGATCGAGGGATTGCTGTAATTGCCGTAGCAGGTGGCGTACAGGGCCAGCTTGCCGGTCGTCTCTCCCACGGGCTGCGCGGGCGTTTCGCGCAACAGCGGCTGGACGCGTTTCTGCATCGTCTTGCTGTGGAAGCTGGGCACCGGCGCCTCGTGGTGAATGCCGGTAGCGGACTCGATCAACTTGCGTGCCGTCTGGCTTTTGTTCACGGCGTTGATGGTGATGTCGACGAGGGGGATGGACGCCGCGCCGAACACCTTGTCCGTGCTGGTCAGGAGGCGGTCGCGCAGGGGTGCGCCCTGCTCCTTGAATTTCACGGCCTTGGCCCTGAGCATCAGGTGGGGAAAATCGACGTTCCACTCGTGAGGAGGCACGTAGGGACACTTGGTCATGTAACACAGGTCGCACAGGTAGCACTGGTCGACGACCTTGTTGTAGTCCGCCTTGTCGACCCCGTCCACCTCCAGGGTATCGGACTCATCAACGAGGTCGAACAGCGTCGGGAAGGCATCGCAGAGACTGACGCAGCGGCGACAGCCGTGGCAGATGTCATAGACACGCTCGAGCTCCTGCTCCAGCGCTTCCTTGTCCCAGAAGTCTTCGCTCTTCCAGTCGACGGGATGGCGCGTAGGCGCCTCGAGGCTTCCCTCTCTCACAGTGCGGCCTCCATGGGGCTATGGAATGAACGCGGGCGGCACCGGGCCGCCCGCAACAGGAACAGCCGGGACCGCCTAGTCGTCGAGGTTGTCCAGTGCCTTCTGGAAGCGGTTGGCGTGGCTGCGCTCCGCCTTCGCCAGGGTCTCCATCCAGTCGGCGATCTCGTCGAAACCCTCGTCGCGGGCCGTCTTCGCCATGCCGGGGTACATGTCGGTGTACTCGTGTGTCTCACCGGCGATGGCCGCCTTGAGATTGTCGGACGTACCGCCGATCGGCAGTCCGGTAGCAGGGTCGCCGCTCTCTTCCAGGTATTCGAGGTGCCCGTGGGCGTGACCGGTTTCACCCTCGGCGGTGGAGCGGAATACCGTGGCGACGTCGTTGTAGCCCTCCACGTCCGCCTTTGCAGCGAAATACAGGTAACGACGGTTGGCCTGGGATTCACCCGCGAAGGCATCTTTCAGGTTTTGCTCGGTCTGGCTTCCCTTCAATGACATGTCTTTTCTCCTGGGAGGTTGGAAAATAGGAAGTAATAGTTCCCGCAATGATTCCCGCAATACGGGAATGGTAAAAGTAGTACAGCGCGCTCGCCCTGACAAATCAATTAATACAAACCACCCTATAGGTAATCGCTATGGTCAGGCCCCGTCGGCCGCGCCCTGTACCGGGACCGCGCCGCGCCCGCGGTGGGCCTTGAAGTCCTCCAGTACCATGTACAGGCAGGGCACCAGGAACAGGGTAATCACCGTGCCCACGAGCACACCGAAGGCAAGCGAAATCGCCATCGGACGGAACAGGTGCGTGGAAATCGTGGTGTCGAGCATGATCGGCGTCAGGCCGACGAAGGTCGTGATGCTGGTGAGGATGATGGGGCGGAAACGCTGGCGCCCGGACTGGCTGACCGCCAGCGCGATAGACACACCCGCGGCGCGCTGGCGATTGATGAAGTCGACCAGCACGAGGCTGGAGTTAACCACCACGCCGGCGAGCGCCACGATGCCGAGCAGGGAAAAGAACACAAGGTCCATGCCGAGCAGTAAATGGACCAGTACCGCGCCCACCACGCCGAAGGGTATGACGCTCATGATGACCAGCGGCTGCAGGTAGGACTGCAGCGGGATGGCCAGCAGGGCGTAGATGATGAGCAGGGCCAGGGTCGCGGTGCTGAGCAGCGAGTCCAGCGATTCGATTCGTTCCTCAGCCTCGCCGGCCAGCGCATAGCTCACGCCGGGGTGGCGGCCCAGGATCTCAGGCAGCACCTCGGAGCGCAGCGCCGCGATGATGGTCTCGGGAGTGGATATCGAGCGATCGACGTCGGCAGTCACGGACACCACGCGGTTGCCGTCGATGCGCCGGATGGTGGTGTAGCCCCGGACGAGGCTGGCCCGCGCGACGCTGCTGAACGGCACCTCGGTGCCGTCCGCGGTGCGTATGCGCATGCTCTCGAGATCGCCCAGCGAGCGCCTTTCGTCCGCGGGGAAGCGCACCATCACCCGCACGTCGTCCTTGCCCCGTTGAACGCGCTGCGCCTCGTAGCCGTAGAAGGCCTGGCGGATCTGCTGGCCGAGGTCGTCCAGGGTCAGCCCGAGGCTGCGCGCCTGGGGCAGCAAGGTGAGCTGTACCTCCTGTTTGCCTGCGCGGAATGAATCACTGATGTCCAGGACGCCGGGATAGCCCTGCAGGGCCACACGGAGCTCTGCCGCGACCGAGCGCAGCTCGGCAAAATCCTTGCCGTACAGCTCGAATTCGATGGCCTTGCCGATACCGAACGCCTCGGACGTGAATGCCAGTTCGATGGCGTCGGGGATCCCCTCGGTGAGCTCGCGC